>CAZGDE010000005.1:33796-46055 GCA_964524315.1 uncultured bacterium | reverse complement strand
TGGTAGTTTCTGCGGCGTTCAATTTGCCGTCTGGTCCCAGTATTGTGGCAACCCAATTGGCGCTTTTTTTAACGGCAATGGGGTTGCCTCGTCTCATATATTCGGGTTAAAGCATTTTTTGAGAATCCCACTGAACATCCAATCAGTCCAGAGGAATTGGAGGCATACTATCGCAACCGTGCGCCGGTAAATGAGGATTCGCGCACATCGGTCAATGCAAAATACGCCAATCCCCGATCAATGTAAATTTCAGCCAGTGTAGCGGCATCGGAACCAGAACGCTGTGCCAATGCCTGATTAAAATCGGCGATCGCGGCTTCAGGCTTTCCTAAACCTACCTGAGTCAGTCCTCGGTTAAAGTAAGCCCTCAGATCATGGGGCTGGTTTTGAATCAGGTGATTGTTATCCGCGATTGCAGCTGGATAGTTTCCTAATCGGTAATACGCCAAACCTCGATTCAGATAAGCTTCCGTATTTTCAGGTTGTTGCTGGATCGCTTGTGTGCAATCTGAGATTGCTGCCTCATAACTTGCCAGTTCAATCTCTACCAAACAGCGATTTGCATACGCTGCCGCAGAGTTAGAATTTGCTTCAATTGCCTGGGTAAAAGCTTCCAGTGCATCTGAGTATTTTCCGTTCTGAGTTGCTTCTACGCCTTGTCAAAAAACATCATTTATGACAATCGGCACAATTCACGTTAAACACTTTGGCACCGGGAGCGGTGTCGGCGGCCAGAGCAGATTGGGTAAAGGTTGTGGTCAAGATGGCGATCGCCAGCACTACTGCACACAAAATTTTTCTCACAGTTTTCCTCTCTATCGTCGAGCGGCAGCCAGATCCTACAAGACGGAAGATGGTAGTAGTCAAAAGACCATCTGGCAAACTTTGAAAAATATGAAGTAATGTATCTAGAACACACTTGCCCCTTGTGGTTACCGAGTCAACCGATGAGACGGAAATTCTTCCCAGCGACAACAGACTTGCTGATAACACTCAGACAGCGCGATCGCTCTGACTCACAAACAACCACTCCCCGTCCTATGAACGATACTCTCCAGACGTGATAGCCCATTAGTAGAAAATTCTCTTGTATAGGTTGATACTTCTAACAAGGGCCACTCCAGAAGTCTCTGTACTCACCGAGTATGAATCTCCTCTAGTGAAGCGGTAACTTGTGCCAGATTGAGCGATCGCCCAATGACAACTAATCGAGTTTGACGGGATTCCTGGGGTTGCCAGGGGCGATCGTAAAAGGTATCAAATCGATTACCAACACCTTGAACGACCAACCGCATGGTTTTTTTGGGCACAGCTACAAAACCCTTAATTCGATAAATCTCATACTGCTGCACCAGAGATTGCAAGCGGTTGACTAACTCTATCGGATCAAATGCCTGATCGAACATCACATGAACCGAAGTAATGTCTTCATCGTGTTCATGTTCTTCTTTCGTATCATGATAGCTAGGGCGAGAGTCAAGATTGTCTTCAACAGCGGCATTAAATCCTAGCAACAGATCGGGGCTAATTTCTCCTTGCTTGCAGGGCATAATCTTAACACCGCTTGGAAGTTCTTTTTGTAACCACTGCTGAATGCGATGTTGAGTTGCTAAATCAACGCGATCGACTTTGGTCAGCAACACCATATCGGCACACGCCAACTGATCTTCAAACAGTTCTTCAATAGGAGTTTCATGCTCCAGGCTATCATCCGCTTGACGTTGTGCTTCCAGGGCATCTAAATCACCCACAAATTGACCATTGGCAAGGGCTTCACAATCGACTATGGTAACAACGCTATCGACGGTTGCTCCGGTACGAATTTCGGGCCAGCGAAAGGCTCGTACTAGAGGTTCAGGTAGGGCTAAGCCAGATGTTTCAATCAGAATGCAGTCGAGGCCATCGCGTCTTTTTAACAACTCCTGCATCGTTGGTAAAAACTCTTCCTGCACTGTGCAACACAAACAGCCATTTGCCAGTTCTAGGATATTCGTATTGGGGTCTTCATCATCGTCACAAACCCGACAGGATTTCAACAACTCACCATCAATCCCGACCTCGCCAAACTCATTCACTAGCACGGCAATACGACGACCCTGATTGTTCTGCAATAAATGACGCACGAGTGTGGTTTTTCCAGCTCCTAAAAAGCCTGTGACAACGGTTACAGGAATTTTGTGCATGATTGACTCCTAAATGATTTTAAGGTTGGTTCGGTAATGGTGGTAGAACTGCATGAATATTCTGTTTGACGATCGCAGGGCGGTCTTTGTAGGGAACTTTGCCATCTGAAGCAGCGATATATTGACGGCTAAATTCCAGCAGATCTGGGATTGAATCTGTCGGGGAGAGTTGACTCAAAATAAAGGTGAGCTTGTTGGGAGCCATAAAAGCGGCTGTACAGGCATGACTACATGCTCCCATGCAGCGAACAGGCAGAAGCCGGATGCAAGCTTCGCTACTGGTTTTCAAGCCCTCTTTGAGATGATCACAGAGGGCTTGTCCTTCACTCAAACCTGCCTGCCTTGCTTCAGCCTGAGAGAAACGGCAGAGAATACAAACCAATAAAGTCTCTTGTGCCATGGCATTTCCTGAGAACCTAAACAGGCGCAATTTGGTTTTCCATCATTTCTGTTGATGGCACGCTGCAATTCGTCCGCACTGCCCGAAACATCCCAAAGCGACAAAGTCCGGTGCCAAATGCCAGTCGCATTAACAACAAAGTGGGAACTTCCCGCACTGATTTGATGAAACCAGGTAGACCGAAGCGGATTAAGCCTTCTGGACGAGCAATTCCCTGCCAAATGGAATCGAGCCAGGAGGGAACCGTTTGCTCTGTCCAGTCTGCGGTTTCTACAGTTCCCTCAACCCATCCAGTTGCCTCTAATAATTCTGCAAATCCCTCAATGCTGGAAAACGCTGGATGAGACCATTGATCGAGCAGTTGACGCATGACTGGCTTTTCCCAGAAATTGAGTGGAAGCTGACGATTCCCATTCTGGGACGTTGCACGAACGTCCCGTTGATTCCAATCGGCAACAACCAAAGTTCCGCCCGGTTTCAGAACGCGCAATAGCTCTCTGGCAAATTGTGCTTTATCGGGCATGTGAGGACCTGCCTCGATCGACCAGACTACATCAAAGCTGGCATCGGGAAAGGACAGTGCCAGGGCATCATCAACTTGGAACTGGGCACTCACCCCAGGCGGTGTCAATTCTTGGGCACGGTTAACTTGCTGAGGACTGATGGTAATGCCAATCACATGGAAGCCATAATTCCGTGCCAGAATACGACTACTGCCACCAATGCCACAGCCCACATCTAAAACCGTAGTGCCGGAAGGCAGGCGCTCGAGTCCTCCCCAACGCACCATCTCATGCACAAAGTCTTCCTTGGCTTTGAGAAAATCCTTTTTGCGGGGGGGAGCGCCATAGTGCCCCAAGTGAATGTGTTCGCCCCAGTAGAACTCCAGAATGCCGTCATTCGTCCAATCATCATAGGAGTTGGCAACAGACTTAGAAGATTGGTAGCGACGAGCTGTGAGCAGATAGAGCGCAATCCCGACTATCAGTAGTGCGAATAGAATTCCTAGCGTAGTAACGAACCAATTCATTTGGATTAAACCTTAACCTTCGATAATTTTGACGGTTGCATGATTTGTTTCTTCCCTGCCTGTACAATCGGAGGTTGGATTTGCTACTGCCTCAGCAGATTGACGAAGGGATGCTATCGACACCAAACGATCTGAGTCCGCATCCCACAAAATGAATTGGGCGCAGTCAAACAGATCTCCGATTTGGAGGGTCTTGACATCCGAGAGCAGATGACTATTTTCGCAATGACAAGCGGCGAGATGATAATTGGGAATTCTTTCGGAGAGATGATGGATATTGTGATAGCCAATGTCAGCACTAAACCACCGGAGAATAGTTGGCAGTTTTAAATAACTGCTGCCCTTAACTGCACCTAAAACATAGTCCCAGCCTGCTGTTTTATGGGCATAACCCCCTTCAAAAATGTGCTGGACAAAAAAGATCCAGATGAAAATCGTTGCAGAACAACTGAGTGTAATCGAGTAAATACTCCAAAACAGGCCAACTCCCCATAAATGGCTCAGAAAAATCCAGCCACCAACTACACAAATATTGTTAAACAGGAGATCCCAAAATTCAGCAGCCGACTGCCAGTGTTTGGACTGGTGGGCAGATATCGTCTGCGCTAAGTTAAACACTGAACCTTTCTTCAAATCAGTGAAGACATGATGGATGAAATCATCAGCGCCCATGATTAAGATGAGCCTAGGCTTGATAACCAGGTAAAAAAAGCCACCCGGAATCGCCATGAGTGGATGTCGCAGGAGTTCATACAGCCTTTGATGGAACGGATCGAGTTGAGAAAATTCGTCGGTAGACAAGAAATCGGCAACGCCCCGATATCGTTCCCAGTCACCATTGGTTTTGTGATGATAAGCATGATCTCTTGACCAGCCATATTGGGGAATTGCGTTGATTACACCTAGCAGGAACCCAACGATTCGATTCGCTCGTTTTGACTGAAAGAGAGAATAGTGTCCGCAATCATGCATCAAGGAGAAACAACGAAGGGAGAAGAGAATCAGCAGCGCTACGATTGGAGGGAGAAGCCATAGGGAAATTGCTGCTGCTTGCACAGCCAAAATCCATAAAACCACATAAGGGACAACGGTATTGAGAATTTGATACGTTGCCCGCAGGTTGCTGCTCTTCACATATGGCGTTAAGACAAAATCAGCTTTTCTGAGCGTATCCGATGGTTTTGGTTGACAGGAAAATTCATTTTTTAGAAGGGGATGAACCGCTGTTGGGATTTGTCCAAAGCGATTCAGATAGTATTTGAGCATAATGGGTTTCAGTTGAGTGATAAGTCGGGCTTAGAGGGTGACTGGGCAATGAATTCTCAGGATTGCTGCATAATTTCCTGCTGCAATGCACAAACGGCTGGCTGAAACTCTTCCCAGGTTTTACACAATTGCTCGTAACATTGGGGTGGGGTGATGGGCAGATTTTTCAGGGAAAAGAACGTCACCTGGTTAAATGATTCCATCAGGAAGACCAATTCAGTCGTTGGATTCTTACAATCCAACGCTTCCAGAATGTGGGCATTCATGAAGTGATGGCGCAGAATCATCGTATCAGGAGCCGCTAACTAGGCGTTTAGAAAGGCTGCAAGACGCGATCGCTGAATAAAGTAGGTTTTGAAGGATTCCCCTGCAATGCCAACTTTCGGAGAATTGGTGCTACAAATGATGGCACCCCGTTCACCACCCAGATAGCCTGCCCAGGCGTTATAAGCGATCGCCAACAAATTCGTGACAATAAATTCTTGCTACCAGTCCATCAAATCAGAGTCTTTGTTCATACAAATCTCCAGGGGATTGATCAAGTTGGAACTCTACCCAACGCCGTTGTACCTGTCGGTAACAGTCCATTGGAGAAACTTTGAGGTTTTGCAATAGGTTAATATCCGCCCGTTCGTTTTCATAAATTAACAACAAGATTGTTCGGGTGGGGTCGTATGTTTGAACTGTATCGATCAGCCGTTCAATAAAAGTTACTTCCAGGCTGAGAGATTGCAAGTAGGCTGAAATGTTGGGGAGAGGAACAAACTGGAGTGTATATTCCACGATGTCACTATTCCAATCCACAGACTCAGCATCGACGAGCACCACATCGCATATCACTATGCCCCGTCCTTGAGTGATAAATCCTTGCCATGCGGCGTGTCCCAGTGGTAACAAGTTTTCCCGAATGAATAGATTTTGCCAGTAGCCGAAACAGCCCTGCCAGGTGCTATCTTGAGGTCGCATGGCTCTCCTCCCACAATGGCTGTAAGGCTTCTACTGCTTTTTTGACTTCACGATTTTTACCAACATGGGAATATCCCAGCATTGCAGTTTGAATGTTTTGTACGAACATGGTTGTAGCGTCTTATATACTGAAAATAGTTGTAGAAATCGGTTTCACTTCCGCCGTAAACAAGCAGAATGAAGCGATCGCGGGCAACCTAAATATCCGCCTAGCAGAATTCAATAATCCCTGAACAGCACCAATAGAAGCCGCATATTGAAATATGGCTTCAACAAAATAATGCCTAAACAGGGCTACTTTTCTACAAGTCGGCAACTTCAAATGAAGACACTACAAATTCAACTCAAGAGAAATTGCCCTAAGCCCAATGAATGGTTTGAAAGCTAAGATAGCCATCATCCGTACCTCGCAGATGTTTATGTAACGGGTTGACAACTCGGCGGGCATTCTGACTCAGAGAATTGCATCTCTCCTCACAGCTGCGGGACAGCGGCAGATTCACACTGCACTTTCCCCCTTGCGTCTGATGGCTGCTCCCCATCAGAACCGAATCAGTACCTGAACAATAACACAATAAGGGCGTTATGGCACATTCTGAATTTCAGGTTTAGATAAATCAGCGAACGGCTCATAGCAGTGTGCCTCGGTACCACATAGGAAGAAGGTCAGCCTCAGGGTTGGTATCGCTTGCGAAGAACTGCTTCAGTGTTTCACCCACTTCCTCTATCATGAGAATGATTATCATTTTTATGAATAGCTTACTGCTAGAACAGTATGTCGCCCGTCTCCTAACCCTTGCCTGCCTCCCTTGAGCGGATTGTCCAGCGGTTCCAACAGATTTCGGAACCGAAGCGGCGCTATGAGTACTTGCTTTGCCTTATTGATGCAGAAATGCTATCTGAACCTGCCACTACCTGTCTTTGAACCCCTGCCCTACTGCAATCCACCGACCACCATAGCTTCGCGCAAGAAACGAGACAAGTTAGATACTCAGATTGAGTTTGCGCAGGTAACTGTATTTTCCTTCTGATGAAACTTACTTTTCTGCATCACCAAGTAGCTTCTTCTAAGAAAGGTTCATGCAACCAGTAGCTTTGTACCAGAGTTTCTAACCCTCTGGTGCTATGATCTGCCTAAGTTTAGTCTCATAGAGAGATCGAGCTACTCCAATATTTTAGTATGTGACACTTAAGAAGCGTATTTTTTATAATTTTTTCGCAAGAAAATGATGAGAGCCACTAGCCCCAAATTTTTCCACTTAAACTTTGTAAAATTAGTACAGTAGAATCGGGCATTCAGCCCTTATTAGTTAAGGAGCGTTTTCCTTGTGTACACTACGACCAGGTTGATTTGGATGTCGTTTGGGATGTGATTCAAAACAAACTACCTCAATTACTCATCTCTCTTCAGTCGCTACTCCCCTCAGAAGATTTATAACCTATTCCCCTGATATGCTCCTTTATTACCGTAGGAGCGATCGCCCCTCAACCTCTGGGCATTCTATCAATCAGGTGCATTGGTAGAATTGTGTGAAATATAATCCAGACAAACATCATCGGCGATCGATTCGGTTAAAGGGATATGATTATGCATCTCCCGGTGCGTATTTCATCACCATTTGTACCTATCAGCGGCAATGTCTATTTGGTGAAATCGTTGATGGTGAAATCAGGTTGAATGCATTGGGTCAACTGGTAAATGTCTGTTGGCAACGATTACCTTTCCATTTTTCAAACCTGACGTTGGATGCCTTTGTTGTCATGCCCAATCATGTTCACGGCATTCTGGTTCTGCCCGATGCCGCTAGGGGCGAAGCATCCGGTAGAAAGCAGGTTGCTAAAAACAAACACCATTGCCCGGATGCTTCGCCCCTACAACCGCGTGGCACCACCCCTGGTTCTATGGGGGCGATGGTTCAAAATTTCAAATCCGTGTCGGCCCATCAAATTAACCGCCGCTGTCGACCAGATACCCCCAAAATCTGGCAACGCAATTATTACGAACACGTGATTCGCAATGAAGAATCATTGTGTCGGATTCGCCAATATATTCATAACAATCCACTGCTATGGCAACAGGATCAATTGCATCCCGGTAATCCCTCAAAGTGGTAAAGCGATTTTTGGGAAAGTAACTCGATCGCGACATCCTTTTATTAGGTTCTCTATTGTGAGGATATTTATCGCTGCTTTAGCGGATTTCTCGACGTGGCAAATAACCTCAAAACGCCAAGATGCTACATGATTTCAAGCATGGATGAGATGGTTTAATAAATAAAACTTTTTAGCCTGATTCCGCTAGGGGCGAAGCATCCGGTAGAGAGCAGGTTGCGCAAAACAAACACCATTGCCCGGATGCTTCGCTCTGGATGCCTTTGCTGTCATGCCCAATCACATCCACGGCATTCTGGTTTTGCCCGATGCTGCTAGGGGCGATGCATCCGGTAGAGAGCATGATGCTAAAAACGAACACCATTGCCCGGATGCTTCGCCCCTACAACCCCGTGGCACCACCCCTGGTTCTATCGGGACGATGGATTATTCATCGCCTGGTGCCTATTTCATCACCATCTGCACCCATTAACGGCAATGTCTACTGGGTGAAATTGTCGATGGTGAAAGGTTCCCCCACTTTGTTGTCGTGCCCAATCACATTCATGGCATTCTGGTTTTGCCCGATGCCGCTAGGGGCGAAGCATCCGGCAGAGAACATGATGCTAAAAACGAACAGCATTGCCCGGATGCTTCGCCCCTACAGAAACCGCCCCTGGAAATTTCCAGATTAAATTCCAACCTGGCTACATTTAATTCCGATAGGATTTAAGTTGCCAAATAAACTCGATACTGCCGCCGGTATTGATTGTTCTTTTCTCGCGAACACCTTCTACAGGTGAATTATCGGTTATGCCTGGAATGGAGAATGCTTACGCACTCGTTGTCGGAATTGCCAATTATCAGCATATTAATCGGCTTCCAGAAACAGTGCTCAAAGATGCTCAGGATATTTATAACCTGATTACCGATTTGCAATATTGTGGCTACTCGCCCAGTAATGTTCAGTTGTTGCTGGATGATCAAGCAACCCAGGCAAACTTAAACCAGGCCCTGACTTCTCTGGCGCAGCAGAGCAATCAAGATGCAACGATTTTCATTTACGTCTCCAGTCATGGGGGTTCCGTCGAGTACGGCCCTCATGCTGGAGAGTACCTGCTGTCGGTAGATGCTGACCCCACGACCGGAGCCTCCCTTGCCCGAACTGCCATCTCTGGCTCCCAATTTACGGAAGCATTACGAGCCATCCCTTCCAAAAAGGTGATTGTCGTCTTCGACTGTTGCCACTCTGGTGGCATTGGTCAACCTAAAGATGCTGAAGCGCCCGTGCTGAAGACGGGTTTTTCAGATAGCTACTACGAGGCATTGAAGCAAGGACGAGGACGGGTAATTTTGGCATCGTCGCGCAGTAGTGAGTTTTCCTATGTGTTACCAGGGGCCACGAACAGCCTGTTTACGCAACATTTGTTAACTGGACTAAGGGGTGGGATTCCCAGCGAGGATGGCTTAATTCGGGTGTTTGACCTGTTTGAGTATCTGCAACCACGGGTGACGGGGGCTCAACCCAACCAGCATCCCATCTTTAAGGCGGAACTGGAAGAAAACATCCCCATTGCCTTGTACTTAGGTGGGCAAAAAGGCATTATCCCCAAGGTGGAAGAGGGGTATCGCTACGATGCTTACATCAGCTATGTAGATAAGGAACCTGATGCTACCTGGGTGTGGGACACCCTATTACCCAAATTAGAAGTGGCAGGTTTGCGGGTGGCTGTATCGGGTGATTCTGAGAATCCTGGGGTTGCCCGTGTGGTGAACATCGAACGGGGTATTCAACAGGCGAAGCGAACGGTGGTGGTATTGTCCGATACCTACCTGACCGATCGCATGGCAGAGTTTGAAAATACACTGGGACAAACGATGGGCATCCAGGAAGGAACGTATCGTCTTTTGCCCGTTAAAGCGGCTCCTATTGATACCAGTCACCTACCAACCCGATTAAGCATGTTGACCACTCTTGACCTGAGCCATCCTCGACGGGCAGAGCGGGAATTTGATCGGTTGATTCGGGCACTCCGCGAACCGCTACCGAGAATGTAAAAAAATATCGGGTTATCGCTGAAACAGCGATGGCGCGGAGGAAAATTAGATTAGCTGAAATCGCAACGTTTTAGCCTAGAAGTGCTACATCAGACTGATGGAGTTTGGCACTATGAACAGGCAATATCTGTTTTGGATAAGCGTTCTATTAGGACTTGGGTGCCTATCGGGTAGCAGCCAGGTCATGAGTTCCCCCCCCACTGCATTAGCATCTGCGAGTACTCCCACAGCGGCAGACTATTTCAACCAGGCCATGTACCTGCGGGGGCCCGAAAAAATTGCGGCCCTTGATCGAGCTATCCAGTTGAATCCCAACGATGCAGAAGCTCATTTTGAACGGGCAGAGGCTGGTGTGAAAATTTATTATGAGGCTCCTGCGGAAGAAAGCCGCAAAGTGGTACGGGCGATCGCCGATTACACTCAGGCAATTCGGCTTAATCCCAACTATGTTGCCGCCTACTATAGACGTGGAGTGCTTCACGCGAAGCAAGGGGATTTGCCAGCGGCCCTTGCAGACTATACACAGGCAATTCGGCTAGCCCCTGATCATCCTATCTTCTACTATGTTCGCGGTTTACTCCACGATCAACTGGGAAATCAACCCAGTGCAACCGAGGATTATTATCAAGTCGTTCGGCTTACACCAGCAGAGGCAACTGAACGAGCGGATAATCAACAAGCGATCGCTCAATTCGCGCAACTCAAACAACAAAATTCCCGGTTGGCCCATCTCTACTATCGAGGACTGGCCCATCTCTACGGTGTAGAGCGTGAATTAGATGGGGATTTCTTCCGTGCAATAGATTTCACGGTGAGAAATAATTGTTCCCCAGATTTAGCCCAGGCAAGTGACCTAAATCCCAAGTTTGCTGATGCCTATTACTACCAGGCAGTATGTCTCTCTGGGCTTTCCTGGACTCAGGTTGGCGATAGTGAACGTACCGTTGCAATTGGGGATTTAACAAAGGCCATCCAACTGAATCCAAAATTTGCCGCCGCTTACTTTGAGCGGGGATTGCTGCACTTCAAAGAAAGTGAAAATACAGAGTCTAACCGTCGGTTTGAGGAGAATGTCAGCATCGACCAGATAAATCGACAGAAAGCTATTCACGATCTTTCCCAGGCAATTCAACTCAATTCAGGCTATGCGGCAGCTTATTATTACCGGGGATTGGCCTACTCGGGTATGGATGACTCAAAAGCTATCACGAATTACACCCAAGCACTTCAAGTTGATTCCCGTAGCCATGCGTATAACCAGGATGCACTGAGCAGCTATCTTGAAGCGTTGCAAACGCCACCGAAAGAAGCAAGTGATTACTATCGTCGAGGAATGGTGCGTTGGCACTTCAATGATGATTTAGGCGCGATGTCAGATTTGAATCGAGCCATTCGACTCAATCCTAAATTGGCTAACGCCTACTATTACCGTGGCTTGATTAGCTTTAATAAAGATAAAAAGCGCCAGGAGTTTACGCAAGCGATCCAACTGAACCCCAACTTTGCGGCGGCTTATCTAGAGAAAGGTTTTACCTACTCGAGTGGGGTAGGGCTTGACGGAGGGCTTGAGGATTTTTCCGCCGCCATTCGCATCCAACCCACTTTTGCTCAAGCATTTTATGCTCGTAGCGGAGCCTATAAGACTTATTTCCCACCGAATGAGCGCGAAAAAGACTGGCAGCAAAGCCTGGATGACCTAACCCAGGCCATTCGCCTGAATCCAGACTTTGCCCAAACATTTTGTAGCGCCAGACCTTGGGGTGATGGCGGTTGGGCCTGCCGTTCAGTCGATCAAGTACCAGAACGGTACACCCAAATTATTCGATGGAATCCCAGACTTGCGTGGGGACACTACGCCGTCTCTGAATTAGTCCGGTATGAACAGGAACAGGCTCAACATCTCGTTGAACGATCAACGCAGATTCTGCAACGCGATCGCCAAAATGCCGATGCTTATTACCGCCGAGGAATTGCTTATTTGCAGTTGGAGAAGTTAGATTCTGCGATCGCAGACTTCACGGAAGCCATTCGGCTTAACGCTCAAGATGCAGAAGCCTATAACAATCGTGGCTTTGCTCACTACCGCCTCAAACACTATGAAGCGGCGATCGCAGACTATACCCAAGCGATCCAACTTAATCCTCGTTTTGCCAATGCCCATCTTCTGCGGGGACTGTTGCACTACGATACCGGGAATCATTCGCAAGCAATTCAAGACACCACCCAGGCAATACGATTCGATCCAACCTTACTAACGGCTTACAT
>CAZGDE010000005.1:30739-33786 GCA_964524315.1 uncultured bacterium | reverse complement strand
TACATTATCCGCAGTCGCGCCCGCTTTGCTTTAGGCGATTGGCAGGATGCGAAGGACGATTTAGCGTTAGGGATAGAGTCCTTGCCCAAGCTGAATCAGGGGGCAGGTGACAGTTCTATCGCCGGTGGAGGTGATCCCGATGTTTTCTACAATCGGGGTGTTTCCCGTGCTCGTCGGGGAGACAAACAAGGGGCTATTAAAGCTTTCAAACAAGCTGCATCTCTCTACCGATCTCAGGGAAATATGCCCCGCTATCGAGAAACGGTAGCATTCATCCAACGCTTAAATTAAAACCGTTCTTTTCAAAAGCATCCTGTCACGTATCTCATAATCTCATTCAAATACCTTGGATGCCGGGATGCCATAATGCCAAAGCCCAACTATGACCTTTTCATTTCCTACGCAATCGCCGATCGCGAGTGGGTAGAAGGTTATTTAGTTGATGCCCTGACTCAGGCAGAGGTTCATTTCTATTCTGAACAAGCATTTGCACTGGGTGTTCCGCGCATTAAGGAATTTGAAAATGCGATTCAACAAAGCCAACGCACATTGTTGGTAATTTCTCCGGCGTACCTGGCAGACGGCTTTAATCTGTTTGTGGATTTGCTGGGACAATCCTATGGGTTAGATTCGCAGACCTGGCCTGTGATTCCGCTGGTATTGCAACCCGTGCAGTTGCCACCCCGCTTGAGTGCCTTAGTCAAACTGGATGCAACCAATCCAGATCAGTGGGAAGCGGCGATCGCCCGTCTCTGTGCGGATCTGCAACATGCGGTACCAGCGATTTCACCCAAGCCATCCTGCCCCTATCCCGGTATGGTGCCCTTCGCGGAGACAGATGGCGATCGCTTTTTTGGGCGCGATCAGGAAATTGACGAACTCCTGGAAAAACTGCGGTTACAACGTTTTATCACGGTAATTGGGCCTTCGGGCAGTGGTAAATCCTCGCTGGTGTTTGCGGGGTTGGTTCCAGCATTACGTCAAACTGGGCTGTTTGGCTCTGTGGAGTGGAAGATCCACTCGATGCGTCCCGGTGAAGATCCTCCCACTCAGTTGAAGACCCTCCTCATCAGTAACCTGAGTAATCCAGTGCAAGTTCTCTCGCAGGCACTAGGAATTCAACCCAACGCGGATCATTTCCTGCTGATTGTGGATCAATTTGAAGAGGTGTTCGCCCTTACCAGTAAAGAAGCCGCTCTCTTTCAGCAAAATCTCCTCAAGCTAATCGAATTTCCGAGCCTGTATCTGATTTTGACCGTGCGGGCAGACTTCTATGCTGACCTGATGGCCTCGCCGCTCTGGCGCAAAATTCAAACCAATCGCGTAGAAGTGGCACCGCTAGATGAAGTTGGATTGCGGCAAGCTATTCTCCATCCCGCCGAGAATGTGGGAGTCTTTGTGGAACCTGCTTTGCTAGAACGGTTAGTAACGGATGCGGCCGGCGAACCGGGAGTATTACCGCTGCTGCAGGAAACCCTGGTACTGCTGTGGGAACGGATTGAACGTCGCTTTTTACCCCTGCGGGCCTATGAAGCTTTAGTCATGACTCGCAAAGCCTATGATGTGTCAGGAAAAGGACATCGAACGGGTCTGGAGGTGGCGATCGCCCGACGGGCCGATGCCGCTCTGGCAAGCCTGGAAACCGATCCGGAGAAGATTCCCCGGCGGATCTTTTTGCGCTTGATCCAGTTTGGCGAGGGACGGGCGGATACGCGTCGGCAACAACCCGCTGACGCCTTACGTACTCCTGGTGATGATCCAACCGAGTTTAGCCACATTCTGGATCATCTGGCGAAATGCCGGTTGCTGACACTGAGTAGCGACGAGAAGAACCAGACGATCCGAGTAGACATTGCCCACGAAGCGCTGATCGCGGGATGGTCAACCCTACAGCAGTGGATTAACGAGCGCCGAGACGCAGAGCAAACCCGCAGACGGCTTGCTGCCAATGCCGCAGAGTGGGTGCGTTTGGGAAAAACGATGGGAGGCTTGCTAGATGCGGTTGAGTTGGCCGAAGCAGAACGATGGCTCGCCAGTCCAGACGCGATCGATCTGGGGTATGACGAATCCTTAGCAGAATTGGTAGTTGCCAGTCGGAATGCTATCGAGCAAGCTAATCGTGAGAAAGAAGCCCAGACCCAGCGAGAACTGCAATTAGTTCGAGAACGATTGGAACAGGAACAAAAAGCCGCAGCTCAGGAACGCAAAGCGCGGCGAGTGGCACAAATTCTCAACGTGGTGGCTGGCATTTCTGTTTTGGCTTTGACCGGGTTAACTACCTATGCCTTTATTCAGCAAGATCGGGCAACTAAAAGTGAACAAGAATCCCAACGACAGACAGCGATCGCTCAAGCTAAGACATCAGAAACCTTTTTGGCTTCTAACCAGCAACTAGAGGCGTTACTGAGTGGTTTACGAGTCGCTCAAACGGTTCGCAGTCCCAAATGGCATGGTGAGATACCAGTTCAGGTGGCGTTCTCATTACAACAGGTGGTCTATGGGATTCAGGAGCGGAATCGCCTGGAGGGGCATGCTGACTGGGTCACCGGTGTGGATATTAGCGCAGATGGTCAGACGATCGCCTCCGCTAGCACGGACAACACCATTAAACTCTGGCAGGCCAACGGTTCCCTCTTAAGAACATTGAAGGGGCATGAAGGTGGCGTTTTGGAAGTCAATTTCAGTCGGGATAACCGCATGCTGGTGTCTGCTGGTTTCGACAAAACGATTCGCCTCTGGGATGTGGGAACCGGAACGCTGATTCGTACTATTCCAAACAACGAATGGGCTTCTACGGTTAGCTTCAGCCCTGATAGACAATGGGTGGTAGCAGCCTGTTCAGACAAAACGGTCAAACTTTGGTCGGTCAATGGCAAACGTTTGAAAACATTTGGCGGCCATACTAAAAAGGTGATGGATGCCCAGTTCAACTCGACTGGTTCTCTAATTCTTTCTGTCAGTGAAGATGGCACAGCACGAGTTTGGCACCCGGTGACTGGGAAGGCTGTGCGCGTGATTCCGGGAGGCGGGGGGAAAGTGTATGGAGG
>CAZGDE010000005.1:0-30729 GCA_964524315.1 uncultured bacterium | reverse complement strand
GCCCTGGCCAATGAGGACAACACAGTCAAACTATGGACGACCACGGGCAGGCTGCTCAAAACGTTTCAGGGCCACCGCGCCAGTGTGTTAAATCTCCGGTTTAGCCCGGATGATCAGTTCATCGCTTCAGCGAGTAAGGATGGCACAATCATTGTCTGGAGCCGTGAGGGAAAATTCTTGCAAAAACTGCAAGGATATCCAAATTTTGTTGGCCGTATGCAACTTAGTTCGCAAGAACTAGAGGGTAAATACACTAATGGTAGTGTGCGGTTTAGCCGAAATGGGAAGCAGATTATTTCGGGAAGCCTGGACAAAACAGTACGTATTTGGAACTGGGAAGGGGCTCCTCCGATCGAGCTACAGCATCCGAATGTTGAGAGCATTCACTTCAATCCCGATGGCAGTCGGTTAGTCTCTGCTGGCGGTGACAAAACCATTAAACTGTGGCGACAAGACGGGGTGTTAATCCGAGTATTGTCTGGACATACGGATGGAGTGATGAGCGCCGTTTTTAGTCCGGATGGTAAAACAATTGCTTCTGCCAGCGCGGACAAAACTGCCAGGTTGTGGAGTGTGGACACAGGGAATGTGTTACAGACCTTTCCCCATCAGGATTTGGTGTCCAGTGCCAGCTTCAGTCGTGATGGCAGCCTGATCGCAACGGGTAGTGCGGACAAAACGATCAAACTGTGGAAGGCTGATGGCACCTTGTTGAGGACGTTGGGAGGAGATGGCGATCGCATCAACAGTGTCAGCTTTAGTCCCGATGGCAAACTGCTTGCCTCTGCCAGTTCTGATAAAACGATCAAACTCTGGAATTTAGACGGCAAACTGGTGCAAACGCTAGAAGGACATACGGAAAGTGTGTTGGCAGTAGTCTTTAGTCCTGATGGGAAATTGCTGGCTTCAGCAGGGGGAACTGATGACAACACGGTGCGTTTGTGGAAACAAAAGGGGGATGGATTTGAGCCATTAGGCAACCCGTTGCATGGACATAGCACGAGCGTCTATAGTCTCAGCTTTAGCCCGGATAGCAAAATCCTTGCCTCTGGTAGTGCGGACAATACCATTATTCTCTGGAGTACAGCGGGTAGTCTTTTGCAAAAGCTACCCACTCAACAGGATATGATCGCAGGTCTCAGCTTTAGTCCCGACGGTAAAGCACTGGCTGCGGCACAACCGAATGGCACCGTGATGATTTGGAATTTTGATTTAGCTGATCTGGTCAAGCGGGGATGCAGTTGGATTGGAGATTACTTGAGGACAAATCAGAGTTTGAGTGAGGGCGATCGCTCTTTATGTCAGGAATAGTCTAATGAACAAGCCACTAATCATTAGTAGCTAAAAAACGAAAAGTAAGCATGTAGTCTAAGCTCCGGTTAGAAGCGATCGCAAGAATAAACGAGGGTCTAATGACGTATAAGCAACCGTACTTATTATGGCTTGGGATATGTTTCAGTCTTACTTTAGGCGAAGTTAATGCGCCCTCAACCGTCCAGGCACAAACTTCATGGATTCAGCCTTCAGCTAATGCAGAAGAAATTTTTATCCAGGTGAAAATGGAAGCGAATTCGATGATTGAATCTGGTCAAACAGAGACCGTGATCAAAGGGTATACCCAGGTCATTAAGGTCAACCCACGTTTTGCGGAAGCCTATTTTGAGCGGGGAAAAGTTTATCATTCTCACCGGAGAGATAGGAATCCTTCAAAGCAAGAGATACAAACGTCAATTTTAGATTTCACCCGCGCCATTCAGTTAAATCCCAATTACGTAGAAGCCTATCTTAAACGAGGAAACGCCTACTACAGACTTCAGGAATATCAAAAAGCTCTCGATGACTACAATCAAGTCAACCGCATTGAGCCAGACTACATCGACTCATACTGTCAGCGAGGGCAACTTCATTACAAACTTGGTAATAAGCAGAAAGCAGTGGAAGATTATGCTCAAGTCATTTGGCGTTCCTCGATCAATTTACTGAATAGTGAAGATAGAAAGAGATTTTTTAGGGCAGAATTAACGGCAAACCAGGACTTTAACAAATTAACTAATGTCGAAAACACTGCTGATATTGACTACTACCGTAGCCTTGCACATTCCACAGAAGCTTGCCGAGGGGTACCTCTTGAGGAGAGCTTACCCAGGATTATCAGTGATGACGACGATTTACTGGCTACGTTTACTCGTTTAGGCTCGGTTCTACCTACAGAGGGTGCATCTTCCCCAAATACTACTTCGCAGCTTTCGCTTAACCCCTTATTTGCAGAAATCTACTTCAATAAGGGATGCAATAAACCATTTGAACCGATGAAAAGGCTAAAAAGTTGCTCTAAAGCAATTCAACTTTATCCTAAATTAGCAAAAGCTTATTATGAAAGGGGATTATTTTATGCCAACCTGAAAGACTCACAGAAAGCCATCAATGAATATATTCAAGCAATCACGATCGCACCCGATTTATACATACCTAAAGCATCAGAGCAGAGCTTTATTCAAATTCTAAAAACCCCACCTCAGAAAGCGGAAGACTACTACCAGCGAGGGAATGCCTTCAAATATCTTGCTGATTATCAAAGTGCAGTACAGGACTACACTCAGGTAATTTTGCTCAATCCTAACTTTGCTCAGGCTTATTACCAAAGAGGCGTGGCCTATTGCGGTTTAAATGACAAGAATGCTGTGAAGGATTTTACGCAAGCAATTAAACTGAAGCCTGACTACGCCGAGGCTTATTACGAGCTAGGCCGTGTTTGTGATCACACGACCCGTGGATCTAGAGAGCAAGTCTATAAGCTTTATGGGCTGACCAGGCAACAGGCAATTCAGCATTTGACACGGGCAATCCAACTCAAACCTGACTACGTGGAAGCTTATTACGAAAGAAGCTTTGCAATCAATCCACAGTACTGTGAGAGTTATACAGAAGAGGAGGTAAGAAGACCTGAGGTGATTACCGCTGTTAAAGATATTGTTCAAGTATTTCGGCTTGTCGGAAGTTGGGCCTTTGTCGATGACGGTCGTATTGCTCTTAGCCGTGGAAATCTCTCGACAAAAAGCTTCCATACATTGGAGAACTCCAGTTCAGATCCCTATAAAAGCGGATTTAGCCGTATGGAAACTGGAGACTTGCACGGAGCGATCGCAGCTTTCAATCAATTAATTCAAGTTAACTCAGCCGATGCTGATGCATTCTACGGTAGAGGCTTTTCCTACTACAGACTGCAGAATTTCGACGCAGCAATCATGGACTTAACCCAGACTCTTCGTCTTCAACCTCAGAATGCTGATGCTTTGCTGGCACGAGCTTTGGCCTATTATGATTTGGGAAACCGTCAGAAAGCGATTGCGGATGCCACCCAGGCAATGCGAGTTGATCCAAGAAATGTGAGAGCTTATTTTCTTAGAGGATTAATTCAACATGAGTTGGGCAAGAAAAAACAAGCCTACCAAGACTTTGTGACAGCTTCTTTAATATTGGAACATCGCGCCCCTTGTGGTGGTTCCGCGGGGCTTTCCAGTGCTAACCCGATTCTTTATTATGAACGGGGGCGTATGCTTGCTCGCCGAGGAGATCAACAGGGTGCTTTGAGAAATCTACAGCAAGCAGCAGAGATCTTTCGAACTCGGGGACATATGCAACGATACCGAGAAACACGTGTTCTAATTAACCAATTACAAAAGCGAAGCTGAATCGCGAAGAAAATACATCATCTGAACTTCCTGAGCAGCTGAAATTCTGATTGTATGCACGGGTTCTCTGGCGATTGTGCTTTGGGAGAATCACCGCTGCCTTACCCTGGTGTTGCAATCGCTCCGTAAAACACATTTCCAAAAGAAAAAGAAACCTTTCACACAAAGTCTTTCTATATTCACGATAATTTAGGAATGCTATATAATCAGCAGTGATTTTTAGAAATTAAATCTGTTGTTGCAACTGTGTTCTCCATGATTCACAAGCTTGCTTTGAAAGTTGGGTGTTTACTTGTCTTTATCTGTCTTTTAGAAGGCATCTTGTTGTTTGGAGAACCTGCGGAGGCGAAAGACAAGCGGCTTTGTCATCTAACAAGGCCTCAAGTCAGTTATAGGCTAAGTCGCTCTCAGCGGGTTCTGTGCCGAAATTTATGGAACTCAAGAAGGCGGGATGCAACTCTTAGAGAAGGTGAGGTTGATTATGGTGGAGGATCAGTCTTAGCTCAGTCAGCAGCTAGTTTCCAAAGACAAGCCAATTTTCAAAATAGACGGGGCGATCGCCGAGGGGCGCAAATAAACCGGCAAAGAGCAAAACAGATCGGCGTAGGGCAAAGAAGAAAAATTACATCGCCAGGTTAATTCGCGATCACGTTTCCTCAGAATTGCAAAATCAAGGCTTGCGCTCGCGGCCATCTCGCTATGATAATCCCCACCCTTGAACCATTTTTGTAATCGCATCTCGCGTTGCCTCAGCCCCAAAGCCCCAAGCTAACAGGGCAAAATAGTCTTTCCAGGGATTTGCCCCAAAGGTAGGATTATCCCCATAAAGTTGATTGAACCCTGCCCCTGCCAGAAACACGATCGCGATCGCATAGCTGGCCACCTTAAACTGCTTCAGTCGTTGGCCAGCCGTCGATACTTCCTCCTGCCAACTCAACGGCTGGGCTGCAGGCGCAGGGGCAATCAACCGGGGAATTGCTAACTTCGGCAATCCCTTACTCATTCCTGCGGTCAATGGGCTTTGGCTTGCCAGTTCCGTCATTTTCGCGATCGCTTCGTCGGCTTCCGTTTGCAGCTGTTGATATTGCTCTGTGTCATTTGGCAGCAACAAACTAAACCGTTGTTCCCAAGCCTGCCGGGTGGCTTGCCAGGCACTGATCTGTTCGGCAGGTAAACTGGCTGCGACTTCATTCATCTGCTTCATCTTGGCTTGAAGTTGCGAGTAGTGATTGATTTGCTGGGCAAGTTCATCCAGGCGATCGCGCAATTTGTCTGGCCCCTCAAAATTTGGCGCATTCCGGTAGAGATCCTCCAACTCACGCCGCACCGTTTGCACATAGAGAACATGGGGATTCAGATCTTGCATCGATTCAACCAACTCATCCCGGTAGGCAAGTTGTACCAGCCAGTCATGCCGTCCCTTCACCCACTTTCGCCAGACCTGTTCTGCCTGGGTGATCGCAGTCCGTCCAGATTCCAGTTGCTCTGCCTGAATTGCCATCTTCACATCGTACAAAGAGGCTTCTACCTGGGTTTGAAAGGGTGCTGATTTTTCTGTCTCGGGTTCCTCCTGAATTTGCGATCGCAATCGGCCGACGCGCAACAATACCTCATCCTTGGGTTGCCCCTGGGCACGGTAAGTGGAGACTGCCATACCCAAGCCCGTACCAATCACCAGCACCATCAATGGTAATAACCAATTATCTTTGATGCGAATGGTGACTGGAATATCTACTGATCCGGTTGTATCACGCAGACGCAATTTGCCATTGAACTCCCCTGATGAAATGTCTCCAAAACTGCGGAGATCAAAGTTCACTTTTGCAAGTGCGTCGTTGGATGTGGGTTGAGCAACAACATCAGTCATAATGTGTGAGGCTGACAGAACCTTCTCCCCATCGGTTCGCACTAAATCCAACGAAATCATTTGAGGACTCGTAATGGGTGTAGAACTGGACACAACAAGCTGTCGTGTTGTTACTGCACCGCGAACCGCCGTTACGTTCAATTGCGGCGGTTCGATCGTTAACCCGTTACTTTGATTCTGTGCTGATGCTGTCAGCGCCCCTGAAAACCATACGCTTGGTACTACCAGCATTCCTAGACACACAAGTTTAAAGTGTTTTGGGATCATGATTAGTACCTTGATGCGAACGAATGATTTCCATGATTGACACAGACGGTTCTCCGGTCAGGAAACCGCAGGTTCAGGTTATACAAATAATCTAATCGATTTGCACGCAGGAACAGCAATGTCGGTTCGGTGAAATTGGGAATGGTGCGCTGCAATTGAACGAATATGGGCAGGTTGTGGCAGGTGAATGGATGCGATCGCGGAATATACAGCAGGAAATCGGCAATACATTCAGAACAATCCCCTTTCCTGGCAGGAAGACCCCTTGCATCCTGATGTTTTGTCAGCACAGAGGCTGCGTTCGTTGAAGGTTCTTTGCCTCAACGTCAATGATTTGAATAGCCGTTTCATTGGTAGCATCAGGGTGCTTCTGGTGTAGGTCGTTGATGAACTGCTGAAAGTTTTCGAGCAGGAACTCAACGGTTTGTTCAGAAGCATTATGTTGAGTATCAATATGTTGGGTTGCAATCTGGTTGCCGTGGACGGTATCTGCGAGGTTGCCAATGCTTGCTTCGATCAAACTGTGGTGCCAGCAAAAGCGATAAACGCTTATACTAAACTAACTTTTGCTTAAACGAAACTTATAAATGCTTGCTTCGATCAAACTGTAGTGCCAGCAAAAGCGATAAATGCTTATACCAAACTAACTTTTGCTTAAACGAAACTGATGAATGGCTTCTCGAATATAACGTGCGTGTGCTTGAAAGCAACAAACGTTCATGTATGAGCAACTTTAAGCAAAGCTGCTTCTCTGAGATTGACGCGCGATCGCTGAAAGTAAGTTGCCGAAAAGGAGTAGGGCTTACTGGGGCCAAGTGTGAGTGGACTTGTAAACAATCAGACAGGATAAAAGTCAGGCACAATGGAGATGTCCTTTAGCAGTGACAGGTTATGAGAAAACGCCAGCCATCTGTCAAACTACTGGATTATGGTCAGGCGAGAGCATCGGATCAGATTGTTCCCCAACCTGCTGTTCTCAAGAGTTTGGGATGGGATGGGTTGCATCTTGAACTGCACCAGCAACCAACTTTTGCCACGGATGAACATCACCACACCATGCATGTGCTGGCTTGTGGATCAATTGGGTTATCCAAACAAATTGCACCGGGGATGCGATCGCTCGATGGCAAGCGATCGCGCGAAAGACGGGGTATTGGCGACATTGCAATTATTCCCGCCGGGGTGACCCATTCTTGTAGTTGGGATACACCCGCTCAATTTATGGTTCTCGCAGTTGAGCCAACCCTCCTCAAACAAATTGGGCAGGACTGGGTCAATCCGGATCAGATTGAACTGCTACCTCGGTTTATGAGCGAGTCCGATCCGTTCATCCAAAACCTTCTGGTAACGCTGAGTCAGGAAGCTGAGATGGGCGGCATGGGTAGTCATTTGCTAATTGATAGCTTAAAAACAGCATTAGCTGTGCATTTATTGCGAAACCATTGTGTAACTCGCCCCAAACTCACCAGTGACACCAATGGTTTATCACAAGTGATGTTAACGCTGGTGCAAGAGTATATCAATAACCATCTCCATCAAGATTTGAAATTAGACAGGATTGCGGCGATCGCCCAACTCAGTCCCTATCACTTCTTACGACTATTCAAGCGAAGTATGGGAATTACACCACACCAGTACATTTTGCAGTGTCGGTTGAAGCAAGCCAAATACCTTTTACAACATAGTGAGTTAAGCCTTGTTGAAATAGCGATCCAAACGGGTTTTTGCGATCAAAGTCACTTAACACGCTACTTCAAACGTTGTATGGGTGTGACACCTAAACAACTCCTACAATTGCGAGCGATCTCTGGAAGATCGCAATAATATCCCAAATCAGCGCAACTTTCTTCTAGAGTTCTGCTAGTCCATTTTTTAAATTAAGAGCAGTCTCTATGGAAGAAAGAAGATGCAAATTGCGCAACGTGAAAGTTTGGCGATCGCCCAAAACATAATTGCCCTGCCCATGACTATTCCACTGTGGGGATTGGTCATTTTCATTCTCTGGACGATCGCAGTGGTTGGACTCTTACTTGTTGTCAGAATTCGCCACTTGGCAGCAGGCGGCAGCCCGAAAGCATTTGCCGAGATGAATGATAACAGCTTAATGTGGCGGTTGTTTCGAGTCCAGGCTAATTTGGTCGAAAATCTACCACTGTATTTAGGCGTTGTTTTTCTCTTAGTGCTACGGCAGGTATCTGGAAGTGTCGTTGATCTGTTAGTCGGTGTTTATATTACGTTTCGACTCTTACACTCTATAATTCACATCATCGGTGCTGATCCAAGTCTACGCGTATTATGTTTAGTGATTCAATTTAGTTGTTTGCTCAGTTTGATTGGTCTGGCAACTTTTTAAGAAAAAATAACTCCGATACTTTCTTGTACGGGCGCACGGCTGTGCGTCCCTACGGAAGGCTCAATGCTGATCTTATGTCCTCAGTGACTTCTGCGTTAAATAGCTGATGAGTTTGTCTACTTCAATGGGAGGGGCGTTCGGCCAAACGCCCCCGACAGAAACTACCAGAATACCTAACCCATACCTGGAATGAGACTACTGCTCAACCGTTTAATCGCAGCGTTCGCCACATCGGCATAGCGCAATTCACCACACAGAATTTGACCAATTCGCTCAGTGGCAGCCGGGCGCTTTACTCCAACCTTATAACCAATGCCAGGAACGCGATAAAACAGCCCTGCTAGCCGCTGGGCCCAGACCATATCGGCACCCCATTCTTCACTGACGACTTTGGTATAGGTTTCCAGGGCATTGGCGTTACCGGCGATCGCCTCATCAATTGCCGTTGCCGCTTTCACTCCGGTAAAAATGGCTGGACGAATCCCTTCGGCTGTAAATGGGTCAGCAATACAGGCTGCTTCACCGGCCAGGAGTGCCTGTTGCGTGTGGAGTTTTTGATCCCCATCCCACAGGCAAATGGGGTGAACAAACTGTTGGCTAGTGTTCAAATCCATCCCAAACTGCCTGGCATACTCCACCAAAAGGTTTTGTAGATCGTTGGCTTCCCCACCCCGGAATGTCGATACGCCTAACGAGTAACCATTACTTTTGGGAAAGTTCCAGATATAGCCATTTTTCACCATGCCAAATTCGAAATGGGCATTGGCAGTATCAACATTCGGCAAGGTTGCTTCAATTGCCGCACCTAACCGATACTTAGCCGGTTTGAAACCAAGCCATTTGCGAGATGGCCCCTGGGCACCATCGGCAGCAATTACATACCGTCCCGTAATCACACTGTTACCAGTTTTCACCTGCCAGTGGTCACCTTTAAATTCCAGTCCGGTTACCTCCGTACCATCACGTAACTCGGCTCCCTGGTTCTGCGCTTGCTGCACTAAAAAGTGGTCAAACACATCGCGCCGTACCATCCACATTGGTTCTGCTGTGGTGAGGCGGGCATCAACGGGGTCACCCATTTTCCAGGTGTAGCGAATGTTTTCAACTTTGAGGTCGATCGCCGGACTGAAGTCAAAATCAAACCATTGGGCGATCGCTGGTGAAACTCCACCACTACAAGGCTTGTAACGGGGTAAGGTTGCCTTTTCTAGCATGAGTACCGACCGCCCCCGTTTCGCCAGATGGTAAGCCGCGCTTGCCCCGGCAGGTCCGGCTCCAACCACAATGCAGTCAAACATCATGCTAAATCGTCTCCTTCGGTAGGACTAAAAAAGACCAGGAAATATGAGTAGAATTTCGGACAAAAACCGTCGTTGTGGGCAGTTGGTGTAACCGTCCCCATTATCTAATTCATAAGTTGTACGGAGTACAAAGATTCAATAGAAATCATAGGATGAGACTATGAACGTTTCATGAAGCCATTGGTGTTGTCCCACCTGAGTTTAAACACACAACGGGCCAACCTCCAGACAAGTAGTTAGATTTCTTTGCTATAGCGATCCGATCGGGATTGTGAAAAGCCGCTCTTGATCGAGAAAGACTTTCACAAACCCTCCTTGTTCATGCAAGGTTATGAAGAATTTGGGGTTATCTTTCAACCAAAGGGCAGGTATTTTATGGTGTGGCAAGTTTGTATTCGGTATCCTAACGGTGAAGAGCGCGCACTTCGTACCTGCAAAGACCGGGAAGTGGCACTGAAATATATTGATAAAATTTACTCACAGGGCTACCCCCTGCACGTCGCCTATGTTGTGCGTTCAGCGGAACTGTTTGGCGTAGCCCCGGCAATTTAATCCTGCGTGGTAGCGGTAAAGAGCTATTCAACCCTGGCCCCAGAAGCCGTTCTATGACTTTAAGGCCCCGTTTATACGGGTTCAGCTAAGGTCGTTGCTACCACTTGTAAGCTACGAGGGTCAGTCACCATCCAGGCGTGGGCGGGTACCCAAACCTTCACATTCTTACCAACCGGCATTTGCGAACTGCTAGCAGGCAAAATCATACTGTCCAGAGGCGTCCAGACGGACGTGAAATTAAGTTGGGCGAGCATCTCCACATCCTGGTTCAAGTCCTGCAGAAAGGGGCTAGAGGGTCGCATTTGTAAACAGCCAGGACGAGTTGAACCATAGGCTGTCCACGTGCCATTGTGGGGTGATGAAAGGGTAATCAGGCGTTGTACCCGTTGAATGCCACCTAAGCGTTGCACGTAGTAGCGGCTCACGATCCCACCCATACTAAAGCCGACAATATCGAGCGGTTGATCGGGTGGCAGGGTGTAATCAACAAACGTCGCTATCTGCTCAGCCAGATGTTCAAGCTGACTATCGCCATTATTTGGGTTCATGTTCAGGTCATAGACAGACCAGCCCTGATGGGTAAGATATGAGCGCATGGGACGGAAAATTGCACCGGTGTCCCAAATGCCATGCACCAGCAGTACGGTGTTACGCATATGCCATGATTAAAAATTAGCTCCACTAAATGCAGTATAGATAACAGTAGAAATGCTGGGCCATTGCCCTGGGACAGCCCCCAGAATGGCCTATGGTTAACTTTTACAAAGAAACATAGATAAATCTTGCGCAGGTTCTCACTGAAATCTCATAATCAGTGACGATAGACTTCTATCACTTGCTTGACCGCGATCGCGCTTATATCAATGGCTTCTTTCGTGGGCTTGTTTCATGAAAATAAGCGTCATATATCTTTAGCCTTGATTCTCTCAAAACTTACATCAGCACATTGGCACGAATTTCAGGAGCAATTCAATGAGCGGTTTCATTGGTTTTATCGGTGGTTTTATCAACTTTATTAAGGGTCTGTTTTCTGGCATCTTCGGGATCTTTGGTAAAAAGTCCGGCGGTTCCTCTGGCTATTTCCTGGAGATGGAAGATGCGAAGGGTACTGGGAGCGCTCCGGCAGCAGCACCCAAAGCAGCTCCTGCCAAGCAAGCTGAGCCTGCTCCTGAAGCCGCAGCCAAGGCTGTCGCTACACCTGCACCCGCGAAAGCTGAAGCACCCCAACCTGCACCGGCTGCAGTTGCTAAAGCCCTCAATTTGCCTGCACCTACAGTGACGAACTTCGCCACTGATTATCTTCTCCCAGCCTCTAGCAATAGCCGTCGTCGTCCTGGGGCAAATATGTCCTCCTTCCTGGATATGGCCCGTCAAACAAAAACTGCCAGAGGCTAGTATCTAGTCGGTGACAGGTAAGAACGAACTTGTTGCCAGGTCATCAGGGAAGTTATCTCTATCCTTTCCACCATTCAGGAAAGCTGCCGATAGCCCAATTTTGTAGGCGCGAAACGTCCACAAAGTTGGGCTATTTAGTATTTTTGGCGCGATTGCTTGCTTGATGTCTCCCAGGGAGGATTTCGCCGGTTGCCGGGCAGATTTTTCAGGCCAAATTAAATTACAAACAGGTCAAATCCGGTAAGGGCAGGTTTAGCAGAGGAAGTAGCTGTTTTACCGATAGATTCTCGCAAAACCCGCCCCTACAACCGATTTTCTCTGTATAGAGTAATTTTAAAGTGGGATCAGGCGGGAGGATTAGTTGGCTTTGGCGTATGGGACAGGGGCAAGACCAGCCGACTCATAATCCGTTCATCCTCCAATTTGTAGAGGTTAAACTCGCCGCCCAGTTGCTTCATCAAAGTTTGGCAGATCAACAAATGTAGTCCCGGTGGAGTATCCAGCGGCGATGGGGCCAGTAGATCCGTTGTCCGGCCTGTCTCTAGTTCTGGAATCAATTGCGGGTCAATCTGACCATTATCCGTAATTGATAGCTCCAACCAGCGGTTATCAATTTGCCGGCACCAGAGGTCAATTCGCCCCCCCGGTTGCGATCGCTGGCAAGCAATCAGCAATAACTCGTACAACACCAGTTCGATTTTGTGAATGTCGCCCCCCAGAGTGAGATTTGTCTCGTTATGCACCTGTGACAAGAGTTGGCGTTGCTTGATTAAGGCATCGACCCGTTCCAGAGCCCGCTTGAGCAACGTTATCAGGGAAACGGTTTGAGGGTAAGACCGCAGCCGCCACCATTCTTCCTGGAGCAATTGGGGTAAGGGAGCCACCACATCGTTTAGCTGGCGCAAAATCTGCTGCTGGCGAGTCAGAAACAACGGATCTTTGGGATTGGTTAGCTCACCTAACCGTTTCAAACTGGGGGTAAGGGCCCGGTACATCTCCTCCAGATTACGGTGTTTGTACCAGTTCAGGCGTTCCAGCTCTGCCCGTTGATTGAACAAAGACTGCGTCAGGTTCAGGTAACGACGCGACCAGGCCAACTGGCTGACCAGGCTACTTAACGCATTCAGGTGGCGCTCAGACCAATGCCGATCAGCGGCATCAGCAACTACAACAATCCCAGTTGGTTCGTGGTCAGGAGAGGTATGTAAGGTCATGGCAAGCACCTGACCAATTCCTACCCCACCTAACCACTGGCGGGTTTCGTAGGGAATATCTTCGACTGCCAGCGCTAATAAACCATCACTTTCCAATGTCCACCGTACCAGGGCATCACTCTGTACAGGAATGACAATATCCGGGTTAACCGCAAAGCGATCGCTCGTCGTAATGGGAGCCACAATCCGCCCCCCCCCGCGACCGGGAGCCCAGGTTACCAGAGTAGCCAACGGTACCTGCAACACCTGACTAATGTGCTGTGTCGCTGACCGTTCCAGTGCCTCTAACTGGTGGGTCTGCTGAATCATTGTCAGCCCCCACTGAATTGTTTGATTGGTCTTCTGCTGTTGTTCCGTCTGTTTTTGGAGTTGCCACTGGTGCAGAATCAGCCCGATCTGCTGGGCCACAATTCGTACCAGTTCCCGCTCCGTCCGATTCCAGGTGCGGGGTGTTTCATGGCAGATCACGACCAAACCTTCCAGGGGATGACCGATCGCCGTATTACATACCAGTAGGGCCCGTACCCCCAATTCCAGGAAGCGATCGCGCCATGCCAGCAGTTTCAAATCACCATCAAGGTTTTCAACCCCAACTGCTTCTGTGCTTTTTTCCAGCAGTTTCCAGTCGGTATCATCCAGGTTGTCCAGGGTGGGCGCAATGGTACGACGGTTGGCGGGTTGACTTTGATAGGCAATATCAAACCGCGACTGGTCTTGGTCATACAAGAGCACCATGAATCGCTCCGCTCGTAGCCGTTTACACAACTCATCGGCGGACATTTTGAGGGTTGTTTTCCAGTCCTCCTCACTGTAAATGGAACGGGCGATTTCACCCGTCAATGCCTGATCCTGTTTGACCTGCTCGATCGCCTGTTCCATCTCGGCCAGGGGGGCAATCAGGGCAATAATTTGGGCGGCTCCCCGAATGTAGCTTTTTTCCTCCTCCTGCCAGATGCGGGGGTCACTACCTTCTACTGCCAGAAAACCGAGTAACTCGTTCTGAAACAGGATCGGGGCGGCCAGGAGCGATCGCGCCCGAATTTGTTGCATTAAACGACTGGTTGTATCCGCCTTCAGCGAACTGTGTGCCTCCCCAATGGACACAATTTGATCGGAGATCAACGCCTGGTAAAAACCACTGACTTCCTGCACCGTGATCCCCGATGATGGCTGATTAGCCTCATTAAACCCGGTGGTCTTCTGACGATTGCCCACCCGTCGCCAGAAATAGCGACGTTCCCGTTCAAACCAGTAAATACTGGTGCGATTTGCCTGGATGAACTGGTGCGTTTCCTCCACAATGGCCTCTAACCGCGCACCTAAACCGGAGAGCGATCGCAACCGGGTCAGCAAAGACAGCAACGGCTGATCGGGCCGTTTGGTTTGTTGCCGTTGCCATTCCATTTCAATTTGGTACAGGGCGGCTCCTAACCCACCCAGGATCATTGATAAACGCGCTTTTTCATCTGTTTTTGGGGCCACTCCCCAGAGGACTGATCCCAGCAAGGCCACCCCATAGCAACGGTCTTTGTAGCGAATCGGAAAAATGACCGTACCCTGAATATTGAAGTTTTGGGCCGTCTTCCGCCATTCCCCCGCCCGCAATTCTTCCCGCAAATCTGGTACAGCCAGGGGCCGCTGCTGAATCACTACCTGCTCTAACAAATCCCCCGGATTCAAGCTAATCCGCTGCTTCAGTAATGGTAGCTCCCCCTGGGGTGTGATCCCACCCTTGCCAAACAAACGATGCTCCAGGCGATCGTACAGACCAACCCAGATCAGGCTGTAGTCAAACTCTGACTTGATGTAATTAAGAATTGTATCAATCAGAACCTCTGCATTCTCTTCTTCCCGCAGAGTTTGCAGCACTCGCCCCAGGGCGACCAACTGTTTATCGTAATGGGCATTTGGCTCTTTATGCTGAACCATGTGATGAAGCGATAGACGCTAATACAACTAAACAAACCGGCAAGTTAAAGGGTGTACAAAGATACTGTCGATCACTAACTATACTGAAACATTTACACTGAAATATCCAGGCAAGCAATCTGAAAGCAGATCCCGTAACCTGTAGATGGCGTTGCTTCCATCCTACTCACTTCTTAAGATTCAGATGGATATTTATCAGGCTGCAATTCGTCCTTTTTTATTCTCTGGTCTAAAGGCAGATCCAGAATTGTTGCACCACCAGGCAATCACCCTCTTAAGTTGGTTTGACCGCACCTCCCAAATCCCCGCCTCATGGGCCCGACATCAATTACAACAGACTTGTAGCTGCACCGATGCTCGTCTAGCACAGAAGCTCTGGGGGTTAACGTTCAGCAATCCCATCGGGTTAGCCGCAGGCTTTGATAAGGATGGGATTGCTTCTGGCATCTGGCCCTATCTGGGCTTTGGCTTTGCCGAAATGGGTACTGTAACGCTTCATTCCCAACCCGGTAACCCCCGCCCTCGCTTGTTTCGTCTCCTGGAGGATAAAGCCGTACTCAACCGTATGGGCTTTAATAATCAGGGTGCCGCTGCAATGGCAGACACCCTGCGGCAACGATGGGGTGAGCCAAGACAGCCCCAGGCCGACGATAACACTGATGATCCAAACGGTGGCATTACTTCCACTAACCTTTCTGCTACTGTCTCCACGCTGCTGGCAGCCCCCCTGGGTATCAACCTTGGTAAATCCAAAATTACGCCCCTGGAGGAAGCGGCGGGAGATTACCTGGGCAGTTTTCGGTTATTGCAAGCCTGGGGCGATTATTTTGTCGTCAATGTTAGTTCACCGAATACACCCGGTTTGCGATCGCTCCAGGCAACTGAAAACCTTGCTCCTATCCTGGCAGCCTTACAGCAGGAAAATCATCAGCAAAAACCCTTACTGGTTAAAATTGCCCCCGATCTGCAGTGGGAAGATATTTCAGCCGTGTTAGAGCTGGCAGAGAAGTATCACCTGGCGGGCATTATTGCGACCAATACAACCATTAGTCGGGACGGGCTGAAAACTCAAACCATCCCTACAACTGGTAATTCTGTTCAGGTAGAAGCCGGTGGTATCAGTGGGGCACCGCTCCGGCAACGTTCCACCGAGATCATTCGGTTCATCCATCGGGAAACGGGCGGTAAACTGCCGATTATTGGCGTTGGTGGAATTGCCACAGCAACCGATGCCTGGGAAAAAATTACGGCAGGTGCCAGCCTGCTACAAATTTACACGGGTTGGGTCTACGAAGGTCCCTGGATGGTGAAACGAATTCTAGCTGGCCTGGTTACCAAGTTAGAGGAACGAGGTTTAACCAGCATCACTGAGGCGATCGGTGCTGGTGATGTTCTGTAGGGGCATCGCTCGGTTTGCCTCACCATTAGATCGGTTTTCTACCCACTTAGTACGATTTTCACGACTGTTGTGAGGGTTTTCCACACCAGAGGTTTAGCCTGGATTTTGCCAAGATAAATGTGTTGGTTAAAGGGCACTTAAATGAAGCTTTTCACTCAATCCCTCTACCGCTGGTATCGCAAATCATTGCGTAATTCTAAATACCGTTGGTTGATTGTTTTGAGCAGTCTGATTTATCTACTGAGTCCAATTGATCTGATTACAGATGTTGTTCCAGTAGTAGGTTGGGTTGATGATGGCATCATCGTTACTCTGTTAATGACTGAACTCTCCCAATTTGTTTTGGAGCGTCGCCAAACCCGTAAATCAAAAGCGGTTGATGCCGAAATTGTCTAGTCATTTCAGCCGAATTAGTCAGCTAGTTAGCTAGGCGTGTGTCCTTGTTTTAATGTCCTCTGGTTAATGTCCTTTGGAGTGTGAATTATGACTGACAATGGATCGCTAAAGAACCGTATTACGGATGATTTGGAAAAGGTCAAACAAACGGGAAAAACCCGCTTAGACCGAGTGCGCGTAATTGCCCGTGAAGCATTTTCCCAATCACTGACTGAGGTTAAAGGTGGTTCCCATGAAGTGCGGGCGATCGCCCAGGAAACTGTGGCCGCCGCCTGGCAATCCTGGAAACAAAATGGCTCTACCCTTCCGACCCAACCCACGGTTGACGTAACAGCCACCTCTACGGCAGAAGCAATACCACAACCACAACCAGTGCCCGTTCGCCCCTGGCTGAACAACGCTAAAACATTCCTATCGACCCATCTGCCCAAAGATTACAATGATCTCAAGCAGCGTATCCTGCACCTGGATGCGAAATTGACAGGTCGTTATGGCGATCGCTATCTCAAAGCCAAGCAACGGCTGCGATCGGCGAGCGACTGGTATAAAGCGACCCTTGCCCAGACCGCAACCACAACGGATGTTCCCCTGGTTGAACGAAAGCAAGCAGAGTTCAACCAAACTATTGAAGTTGCAGGTACATCTGTTGCCCAGAAAGAACACCAGATTAAGCAGCAGTTAAAACAATTTCTGCGAACCGCTACCAGCAAACAATAGGTTGGTCTAGTAAGTCGGCTACCTGGGGTCGTTAATCGACAGGACATATTGATAGGGCAGGTGCTATCTTTAACCGCCGCTTGTGCGGCTGGGTTTGAGCTTCCCACTGCTCACCAAATTGTCTCACTACAAGCTTTCCAAGGATCGTTCTGGCGGTAGAGTTGTTCTCAAAATATTCTCGGTAGGATCTGTAATCAGTCGGAATTAAATGGCACCTGATTTCTGGGGTGTTTTTTCTCAGAAAACTGACCCATTAAAAGTACAGAAATGTCGATTTTGAGAACCGCCTACTTTAGCAAAAGTTTAATCTACAGCATTGCTTGTAGTTCAGCCGCAACTACCACCATTTGAATGCCATTTCTGTTAGTTTAGATTCTTTTTCCCGATTAGTAAAGACTGAGGTAAACATCATGAAACTTGTTCGTCTTCTCCTGGGTATTTTGGTTCCTCCTGTTGGTATCTTTCTGACCTATGGCTTCAGTGTCACTCTGTTAATCAACATCTTGCTGACAATTTTAGGTTGGGTGCCGGGCAGTATTCATGCTGTTTGGGCGATCGCCAAACATGAAGAACGCTTTAGCCAACATGGCGCTTTCTAAGCTTCTGTCGCGAAAGCAAGTTTACGAAAGTCAATTACCCGCTAATCATTGCAGTTTTTATTTGTGGAGGACAATCCGATGTTGGGATTCTTTTTAACTACATTGGTGACAGCGCTGGGTCTACTGGTTGTTGATCTGGTTGTACCTGGTGTTAACATTGCTACTTTCCCCGCAGCCCTAATTGCGGCTCTGGCAATTGGTTTTGTCAACGGTTCAATTAAACCGACCTTATCATTTTTCTCGGCCCCAATTAACTTTCTGACGTTAGGTACGTTCTCGCTGGTCGTAAATGGTATTTGCTTCTGGCTGGCATCGGTGCTGGTTCCCGGTTTTGGTGTTCATGGTTTACTAGCAATGATTCTGGGGCCAGTCGTTCTGTCCTTTACCAGCACATTCCTCAACCGTTACTTTAACGAGCGGGGATTTGGCGAATCTCTACCAGGCACCCGTGACCCCGTTCTGGAAGGCGGTGAAAAATAAATTTGAAACCTGCCGTTGGGAGTGACGAGCAACGGAAAAAGCCTATCTTCACGGTTGATTCTTAACATAAACAACCCAAGATTTCATCCTATTTTGTTAGGAATCGACCATCTTAGTCAAAACGCACTTCCAAGTAGCGATTGCCCCTTAAATTTAGTGAGGAGCGATCGCTATTTTTATCCGAAATCTTGCTTTCAGTAAGTCAATACTCCGGATTTCACTTATCTGACTTTGAAGATACTAATGCCAATTCCCGCTAATGACGCACCAGTTGAGGTAGGCGTTGTCTCTAATGAACACATTATAGGAACGCAAAACGTCCTCACTTTTGTTACCAACCGCAAAACGTCTCAAATATTCTCTAACGGGTTGTTTTGCTAGAATGTTTCTCATCTGGCTCATTCTGGGTACTGTAAGCAGGGAAGGGGCATCAAATGGATGCACCTGTTACGGTGGGGCACGTTTTCCCATTGAGGTCACTGTTTTTAACTGCACAAACCTGCTGTTTCACTCATGTACAGATTTGCCGTTTTGCCCATGCAAGCATCTTCCGTCATTACCTTCCCTGAAGGTTCGACTGCGATCACCCAACGCCCGGACTCCATCGAAGAATTACCTGCAACGCTACAGCAACTTGGGATAGGTAGTTCTCGACCGGTGATCGTTGTTGTTGGTGGTGCTAGCGGCTTGCGGCATTACCATGTAGGCCGGTTGCATGGTTTATTTGTCCAGGTTATCGCGCCCCTGGCAGAGGCATTGGGTGCTGTGGTGATTGATGGTGGCACCGATGTTGGGGTTATGCGCATGATGGGGTCTGCCCGGCGCTTGACGCGATCAACCTTTCCATTGGTTGGCGTTTTACCAACGGGAGTAGCCGCTTTACCCGGTGAATCAGGCGCTTCCCCCGATGCTGCTGCTTTAGAACCGAACCATTCCCACTTTATTCTGGTGCCAGGAAGCAATTGGGGTGACGAGTCTCCCTGGATTGCTCAAATTGCCAGTCTTGTCGCCGCCGAAATGCCGTCTGTGACCGTTTTAATTAATGGTGGTGAGATTACCTGGAAAGATGCGCAGGAAAGCATTAGAATGCAACGTCCCATCGTTGCAATCGCGGGTAGTGGCCGTGCCGCTGATACTCTGGTTGCTGCCCTGAGCGGTAATATTACCGACGAGAGAGCCACTGCGATCGCGGGTTCGGGTCTACTTCAGGCAGTAAGCATGGAAAGTAGGGACGGTCTGGAATGTGCCATTGTTAATCTTCTGGAACCAGCGCCGATCGGGGCAGGATAGGCATTGTTGTAACTGCTATTGCCAAGTCGGACACAATCTTCATTAAGATTTTTACCTTCATTAAGATTTTTACAAGGACGACTGCCCCGGTTGGCGAGAAGCGCATCAACAAGCTTTCTATTTCTTACTGCTGTCAGGATACAGTATTTGTGCCAGACCCCAACCGGGGGCAAGTAACCAAGAAAAAGAAACCGTAATTGTGACATCCACCGATACGTTGCCCTTACCGTCTTACCGTGCGTCTCAGATTCGGGACAACGGAAGACAATACTACGTGTCCGATCGCGGTACACGCCTACCCAGCGTCAGCACCATCCTGAATGCCACCCGCTCTAGAGAGCAGCGCGAGGCCCTGGCTCGCTGGCAACAACGGGTGGGCATAGAAGCCGCCACCCAAATTACCACCACCGCCAGTCGTCGGGGCACGGGTACCCATAAACAGGTAGCCCGTTACCTCAGCGGGGAAGCGGTCACCTGTTCGGAAACAGTGCGGCCCTATTGGGAAAGCATTAAACCCGTTTTAGGGGGGCTAGCAGCAGTTCGGTTGGTGGAAGGTACCGTTTTCCACCATGACCTGGGCTATGCGGGGAAAGTAGACTGTGTGGCCAGTTACCAGGGAACTCCCTGTTTGTGTGAATGGAAAACCAGCGATCGCCCTAAAGGTTCCCTCGCACACCTGCACGACTATCCGCTACAGGTTGTTGCCTACTGGGGTGCGGTCAACCACTGCTACCAGGAGTACAACGTCGATTTACAACATGCCCTGCTGGCGATCGCCCTGCCCAACCTGCCCGCCGAAGTATTCTGGTTTGATCCAGATACCCTTGCCCCCTACTGGCAAGAATGGCAGGAGCGGGTTGCAATCTTCTGGCGGCGACACGGTGGCTATGGGAGGTGGGAGTAATATCCATGTCCACCTACGATCGCATCTACGAAATTGTGCGTCAGATTCCCCCCGGCAAGGTAGCAACCTACGGACAGGTGGCAGAACTAGCCAACCTCCCTGGACAGGCACGCCTGGTGGGATATGCCCTATATCGGGTTGCGCCCGATGCGGATATTCCCTGGCAACGGGTGATTAATGCCAGGGGTCAGGTATCCGAGTCCGTCGTTCGCTTTGGGTCAGACCATTTGCAGCGATCGCTGCTGGAAACAGAAGGGATTCAGTTTGATGCCAATGGACGGATTAATTTGGCCGTTTACCTGTGGCGATCGCCAGAAGTAGATACCATTCCCACTTAATTCAAGCTGTTATCGAATGGCAATTCCACCGTAAAGCGTGTCTGGTTAGAGGCACTTTCGACCCGAATCCTACCGCCCAAATGTTCAATCATTTTTTGTACCAGTGCCAGACCTAATCCCGTACCACCCTGTTTCCAGCGGTCAATTCCGGGGACACGGTAGAATTTGTCAAAAATATGTTCTAACTCATGGGGTGGAATTTCTACACCAGAATTGCAAACATCCAACACAAAAACCGCTGATTTGGCGTAGGGCAACATTGATAAGTCAGTTAGGGTTGCAGGTTCGACTGCTTGAATCGTCGGGATGATCGTTCGTGCGGACACCTTAATTTGCTCACCGGGAGGTGTATATTTACAGGCGTTGTTCAATAACTCTGCCAGAATCCGCTCTAAACAGGTAGGGTCAGATTGAATGACTGGCAGTTCCCCCGCAATCTCAACTTGCAATACCTGCTGCCGGGTGCGGGTGCGCTCTTGAAACGATTCGATAACGTGGGCAACCCACGCCTGTAAATCAATCGGTTCCAGGTTGAGTACCTTTGTCCCCGATGCTAGCCGTTGTAAATCAAGCAAATCATTGATCAGGTTAGACTCCCGATCGCATTCCGTTTGCAAAATGTTCAGGTAGCGATCGCGCTGTTCCTCTGCCTTCGCCAACCGCAGCATTTTGATGGCTATTTTGATATTGGTGATAGGTGTCCGTAGTTCGTGGGAAACCGTACTGAGAAAGTCATCCTTCAATTGATTCAGTTCTTCCAGAGCCCGTACCTGAATTTGAGCCGTTTGGTAAAGTCGTGCCTGCCGAATGGCGATCGCACACTGATTGGCAACCTGCTGGACTAGCCGAATCTCCGAGTTAGTAAATACTTCGGTATTGGGCTTAAATAACCACAAATCACCCAGGGCCGCCTGATCATCCATAATTGGACAGGCAAGAATTGCCTGGTGGTGATTAACCCGGCGGAAGGGATGGGCCATCGTCAAACAAAACTGGCAGTATTCCCCCCTTAACAGCATCCTGTGAACGCCGAGCGATTGATTGGAAATCGCGATTTCCTGCCCCCGGGCCGATGGTAATGTCGTTGTGTACTCGTAAGAAATGGTGGAAATCGTTTGTTCCGCATTGTAGATTGCCGCATCACAGCAGACGACATTTAACCCCTGCCCCAGTTCTTGCACAGCACTTTGCAGAATTTGCGCCTCATCCAGGCTATCCCGGACTTTATCGGTAATGCGCTTTAAACGGGCGTCATAGTCTAACGCCTGCTGAATCTCCTGAAATTTTTGGGTTAGGGTTGCGGCCATCGACCGAAAGTTGCGGACTAAAAACGCTACCTCCGTCACCCGACTATCAGCCCACTCAATGGGTTCCCCCGTTAAAAGTTTAGCTGGTAAGTTCGTCGTGGTCTTTGCCAGTTGCGCCAGGGAACGCACTAACTGGCGGCTAATCCAGGCGGACGAAAAGAGTGCCAGAGCCGAGATTGCCAGAATGATGGCCAGGTTGCGGGTATAAATCCTTTGAATTTGTAGCGCATCCGCTTGAGCTGACGTTTCAACAATCAAATGCCAGGGCAAATCAGGGGCGATCGCCGTTTCCTGCACAAAGAATGAATTCATCCAACGCACCATCATCAACCGGCTTCCCCTGTTCGGAAACCATTGGTAGGTGTGTTCGCCCAACCAGTGGAGGTCACCATCCTGACGGCGATCAAGCGGTTGCCCAGAGATCAGGGTTCGATCCGTGCTACCAATCACCTTATTTTGCCGACCAACCAGAGTTACTTTCACCGTTGGTTCGTTGCCATTTATCTGCAATAGATGGTGAACAGTATCCAACCGAATTTCAGCCACGACAAAGCCCCGCAATGTCAACCCTTGCAGAATGGGTACTGTGAGAACAACGCTTGTTTCCGCTACATTCTCACCCACGACAACATCCGAGAGGATTGGTTGCAGGGTTAGGCGGGCAAATTGCAAATATGGCAGATTGGTGGGCTGGGCGATCGCCCCAATTTGATTAGCAGCCGTTTGATTAAGATCTGTACTGGCAACGACTGTGTCCCCATCGACTGCCAGCATCGTCAGGCTAGCGAAATCGGGCAGCATTCGCTGCACCATGCGCAGGTTTTGTTGAATCTGGTCAACTTGAGTAAATTCTCCCCGTTGAGTCAGTTGCACCGTTTCCCGAACAAATAGCAAATGCTGCTGATACCAGGAGCGAATCTCCATTGCCACATTGCTAGAAACCTGACCAATTTCCGTTTGGGCAGTGGTTCTAATTGTTTCGACAACGCCTCGACTGGCCAGCACAATGAGCAATAGTGTTGGCAAAAACACAAAGGCAACTAACAGGTTAAAGACTGTTTGGCGAAACGAGAGGGTACTTACTGCCTGGGGACGACCCAACCAGCGATGGAGCGGTATATGGGTAATTAACAGGCTGGCAACAAGGGCATTGAAAATACCGTTAATCGGTTGTTTTAGCAGAATGATCTGCACCTGTACCGGGTCAACCTGCAAGATCACCGCATAGAATAACCAGACCAGCGGCATGCCAATCGCGACCCAGAAGATCCCATCCAGTAGCACAATGTTTTGGCGGTAGCGATGGAAGAGCCAACCGACGAACAGAGCCTCACAGGTAAACGTAATAATGGTGTAGGGATGGTGCCAGAGAACATAGGTACACACACCACTCACAAAACCTGCCAGTGTTCCCCAGCGCACTCCGTACAGGCAAGCGATGACCCAAACCGCGATCGAGCCCAACAAAAAATCGATATCAAAAAACAAGGTATAGCGGGTCAGGTTGCCCCCGTAACTGGCAACAAGCAAAAGTAACAGTCCTAGAGCAGTCCTATACCGTATCCCCACGTGGGACAGCTTTACCAACTGCCACCTCCGAACCATACTTTTTGCCTCAGTTATCTGCCTACATTAAAAACTATTCCCAGGCAGATTGCTGAATACGGCGCTTGAAAGCAAAAGTTCAGGATGTTTTGCAATTGCCGTCTACGAACAAAGTTTTACCTGATGCTTCAGTACCCCATTCTCCAAATGCACAATTCGGTCAGCGAAGTGCGCAATTCGAGGATCATGGGTCACGACCAAAACGGTACGTCCGTGTTCTTTTGCTAGGCCATGTAACAGTTCGGCAACTGCCAGACCGCTCTCGGCATCCAATGCTGCCGTTGGTTCATCGGCCATAATGAGGGGCGGATTGCCTGCCAGGGCACGGGCGATCGCAACTCGTTGTTTTTGCCCTCCGGAAAGGTCACCCGGTCGCTGTTGCGCCTTATGTGCCAAACCAACCTGTTCCAGCAATTCCATTGCCAGTCGACGGGCTTTGGCACCTTTGATGCCTTTTAACCCTAAGCTCACTTCCACATTCTCAACCGTGTTAAGTGCTGGGAACAGATTGAATCCTTGAAAAATGAAGCCAATATTTTCGAGCCGGAACCGCGATAATTGGCGGCGAGAGAGCCGGGTGATGTCCTGCCCCAACAAATGCACATGCCCTTTAGTAGGGGTGAGCAAGCCAGCCAGGATAGAAAGTAAGGTTGTCTTGCCTGAACCTGACGGCCCCATCAAAAATTGCACTGTACCACTGCGTACTTCCAGGTCGATGCTTTTTAACACACGGTAGGACTCTGATTGAGATTCAAAAACCATTTCTACACCCTGCGTAGAAATAGCACCTGTTTTAACTGAGGTTAGATGGAGCGGTTGAGCAACACGCTGATTTTTGGCTTCGAGATATTCTGCCAGGTTAATTTGGGAAGCAACCATTTAGTGATACTTAATCCTAAATAGGGGGACTTTAGCGTTGCTCATTCCACCCATGAAAAGCGGGCCGGCTGATTGAAACATGGTTCAATTCCTCCTGCTAATTGGCAACGCGGGGACTTTCAATGACCTAAAGGCATAGACTCAGACGCAGTCGGATTGTTCCACTTAGAAGCAATTGCCCGTACCGCGATGTTCATCTGATTCGCCAAAATTTAACCGACATCAGGAATAGTTGGCCTACCCAGCCAAGTTATTTTGGTACAGCCAATTTTGCACCCGTGGGTGTCGCCGGAACCAGAGCGCCAATAGGCCACTTGTAACCACTAAGGAAACAATGGCAGCTGACAGGAACAACGGTTTTTGGTTAACCGTTACACCGGTTTCGGGTAGGTTGGGTTCTGCCACTAACTGAACTAATGGATAGGAACTAAAAATGTCTACCTGACTGGTATCGACCCCTGCTAAACGAGAAGTAAACATCGCTTCAGCAATTTGCATGTCCCGATTGAGCGAATCGAGGGTAGAACTGCGTTGTGCCAGGGTCACCAGTCGTTGCTCTAACTGGTAAAGTTGGCGGTCAAGCTCCTGGACACGGGCTGTTAACCCCTGCCGTTCTACCTGACTGCTGACAATATCCTGTAACAGAGTGTCGCGACTCGTTGATGGTTGTGGTGAACCACTGACGGGGAGACGGGCGATCGCCATCGCATCGAGCGATCGCCCCAATAATTGCTGTCCGCGGCTTTGCAAAGCAGCCTCAGCAGCAGACTGGCGGGTGGCTTCCCGCAGAATTGCCGGATGGTTGGGGCCCAATTTCGATGTCAGATTAGTCAGGGTAGCGGTGGCTTCACTGTAGTCTTGCAAATACCGCTGGAATAATGGATCGGCGCGAAGGGTAAAGGCATCAGCGGCCAGGGGTGGCGATACTTTGAGAATGGTTGCCAGTTGTTGCGCCCGCATACTGGCATCCTGCTGTTGGGCCACAATTTCTGCCCGCAGGCGGCGCAATGTTTCGATATTATTGACCAGTTGATTAATTTGCTCACTAGAAGCCATCCCCGCCCGCAATTTGTAATCTGACAAACGGATTTGGGCGGTTTCTAGCTTCTTCCGCGCCACACTCAGCGTTTGTTCTAACCCGGCTTCCTGGGTCTGTGCTTGCTCTAACCGTAATTGTTGCAAGCGTTCTTGAAAGGCAGCATACAGGGCGTATGCTTTCTTTTGGGCTTCCTCGCGGGATGACCCTGTAATGGTCACGTTGATTAAATTGGTACCCTGAACCGCATCTGCCACAGGTTGACCAAATTGTTCCGTCGTCATACCTACCTTGGCCGCTGCTACTTTACGCACAATCTGCGTTGTGGCAATCACCTGATAGGTTGCTTTGATATCTGTTTCAGGATTGCCAGCCACCCCAACGACAGCAGGGGAAGTCGGGGAATTGGCGATCGCCTTTGCCCCTTTGCCCAATAAAACGGCTGACCATTGACTCGTATAGACGCGAGGTGCATCCTTCGACAGCAGGATGACCGTTCCCAAAACCGTCAGATTGGCGGCAATTCCCACCAGTAAATAACGCCATCCCCGCCCCCGATCCGTTAATGCGACGAAGCCAGACGGTGAAATAGGGGAAGAATCATTCATCATGCCTGAACAACCCCGGAATCAACAAAAACGGACTGAAAACGGTACCGATGGCGCGCAGGACGCTAGAGATATTTGTAACCCTTGAATCGTAACAGACTACCCCATCTTGGGGCATCAAAAATGGATTTTCACGATCATCAGAGGCATTATTCAATAAGCGCTCAACGGGCCGATCCACCACATCTGTTTTACCTGTCAGGCGATCAGTCCGTACCAGTGCAACTTTGCGTTTAGCATTGGTCGCCCGCGTTCCCCCCGCGCAACCCGCGACAATCACAGCCTGGGAGAGGCGAGTGCCATATTCTAACTGCACAATTTGCCCTCCCTTAGTCAGGTTTGGGGTATGGGGAACAGTCAGATTTGACATTAGGACTGGGATGGTACCGGGTGTGACCGAAGATGGTCGCACCAGTTGATTTTGTGGGGCTGTTACCGCTGGAATCACGACACGATCGCCCGCAATGAGGGGTAAATCCGCGATTGGTTGCCCGGTTAGCACTCCTGATAGGTCGACGGTACGTTCCTGCCGTCCCCTGACCACCCGGATGCGTTTAATATCGGCGGTTGGTTTGAGCCCCCCCGCCTGCTGAATGGCAGCAGTCAAGTAACGACCGGGTGCGGCATCACCGGCGATCGTGGCTTCCCCCGCTACCTCCTCCGACCCAGCGGGTAACGCATTGATCAAAACCTGCCCTGGCCGAAACGCCTCCCCCGCAACCGTTACTTGCACAGGAGCCCAGCGCACAACTTTGATACTCAAGGCCAAAAACTCAGCCCGAAACACACCCCTTTTTACCAGTACATCAGTCAGGTTCTTTTCCACCTGCGCAACCTCTAAACCGACAACCGGCAATGGCGGCACAAAGGGTATCGGCAAGGATCCGTCCAGGTTGACCTCATATAAACCACTCAAACGAAATGGACTGTCTTTTGGCAGTTCGTCATCCACCGGGGTGAAAACCCGTACCCGATCTCCTGGGGACAATGGTAATGCCCCAACGGGTGCGCCTGGACCCGCTGTGGCGATCGCCAGAATCATGACTGCGATGGTAGACCGTCTAGCTAACATGACCACATCCTGCGTTTGCACAATTCGCTTGCATAATCAGCTTGCATAATCAGCTTAATTAGCTTGCATAATTATCATTAAATCTTGTAACAGCATTATGTGGCATAGGGGCATTGTGTGCCTACCCTGGCGGCGGTGGTTGGTCACTATCAATATAAATAACAACCTTAGCAGGGCCATATTTGTCGCGAATGGCCCGCTCAACCCGTTCTGCAATCGACTGGGCAACCCCCATATACTCCGGGTGCAGGATCAGCCGCATTTCCACAAACACCAGACGACCAACGATACCACGCGAACGAATGGCGTAACAGTGGGTAATACCATCAACCTGGTGAATGGTTTGGGCCAGCGCTTCCGGGGCGATCGCAATCTGCCGCATCAGGGACGGTAACTGCCAGTTAACAACCCGCCAAAAACTGGCGATCGCCGTCAAGATCATCACGATTGCCAGGATCGGGTCAAGCCAGACATAGCCCCGCCATACACCGATTAAACCGGCCAGCACCAAAATCATTAGCCACGAGTCCTGGAATAAATGGTTCGCACTGAAGCGCAACGCCGGACTTTCCAGTACCCTCGCCTCATAAAGCTCGAAACTGGCGAGGCAAAAATTAATTGCCATCACAACGCCCAGTAGCTGGATCAGGGGCAAATTGATCCGGACTGGTAACACTTCCGGGGAATTGGTCGCGATCGCCTCCAACTGTTGGATCGAAACCAACAGTAAACTGAAACTGGCAAACCCCAGGAATGCGACGAGTAAGAATGATAGCGCTGATTCCAGTCGCCCATGACCCCAACCATCCCGACCCGATGAATACCGAGACGACACTGTAACCAGACTGAGCAACGTACTAAAGCTGTCAATCAACGTATGTAGTGATTCTGCAATCAAGCTTAATGCCTGTGTTGCCCAACCAATCCAGACCTTTAAGGCCAGAACCAGCAGTGTCAGCCAGAGAGATGCCAATAGCACCTGGCGACTTGCCCGACGACGACCCTGTACCTCAGTCATATTAGGATTACGGTTGCTTGCAAGTTATGATGCGATCTGCTCCCACATTATGAGTCGTCCGTTTAGGAATGCACGGAAATTAATCCGCCTAATAGAAAGGTCGGCTTGTGGGTCAAAGAATGACTCACTGGTAGTCCTGGCCTGCCCATACCGGGTTGCCAAAATCCCCCATCTCGCTCCCCCTCCCAGGTTGAACCGTCCAGATTAAAGAGACCCCATGTTTTCAGAATTCACTGCACCCGAATCCACCCAATCCTTATCTGCTGTATCGTCACCCGCAATCGATAGCGCTGACATTCGCCTCCTGGTTCTAGATATCGATGGCACCATCGCTGGAGCTGACAATCACGTCAACGACACGGTGAAACAAGCTGTGCAAGCAGCCCAGGGCAAGGGAATCCAGGTGGCGATCGCGACAGGGCGCATGTACCGTTCTGCCCTGCGGTTCCATCAAGAAATTGGCTCAACTTTACCACTGATGGTTTACCAGGGGGCCCTGGTGAAAGATCCAAACACCGACCGCGTCCATCGGCACTGGCCCGTCCCCAAACATCTCGCAGAGCAACTGCTGGACTATTTTGAACAACCCGAGTTGCGCTCAATCCTCTCCGTTCACTTTTATATTGATGATCAACTCTACGTGCGGGAAATCACGCCAGCAACCGAAGCGTATATTTCCCGTTCCACAGTAACGCCGATCCCGGTTGGTGACCTGCGCCAAACGTTAACGACCGAACCTACCAAAGTGCTGGCCCTGTGCGATGATCCCGACCTGATCGACAATTTGCTGGGGAGTCTGCGAGCCCTCTATACCCCCGCCGAACTGTACTTAACCAAATCCGTCGCCACCTTCTTCGAAGCCACCAATCCTCTGGTAAACAAAGGTACAGCCGTTCAATATCTGGCCGAAGAGTATTTAGGATTACAGGCAGAAAACGTGATGGCGATTGGTGATAATTTCAACGATCTGGAAATGATTCAGTACGCGGGGCTCGGCATCGCTATGGGGAACGCACCAGAAGCGGTTCAAGCAGAGGCAAATTGGGTAGCTCCTACCGTGGAACTGGATGGGGCGGCGATCGCAATCGAAAAATTCTTGCTGTAGAAATCTCTACTACAGAACTATCTGCCAGTTCTGCGTCGTCATGCCTGGGTCAACACGTAACGCTAATGGGCTGGTTTCTGCTGCCATCGGCCCTTTCCTTCCTGCCATATCCTACCCAGGAACAGGTATGGCACCAAACCTTTAAAATCAGAAAGAGCACCGACGACTTGCCGTGTTTCGTCTCGGTGCTCTTGCTGGTTCGCTCCTCACACAAGTTAAATATAGCCGACCTTCTCAGGTTTGTCACCTGGCAACAAATCAGAAAAAGTTATTTCGCCAAACTGGTTCTGAACCGCATCAAGGAGCCCCCAAAAACAACTGAACCTAAAGCTCAGAGGGCGCATAAATACCTAATAAGTCTTCCAGTAAAAGGTGTAATACCCGTTGGGTTGCCATAATTAATCCCAATCGAGTGTAGATTTGATGGTGCGCGGACTGTCTCTGATCCCCTAAAACTGGGCGATCGCGGTGTAACTGCATCCATGCCTGGCTGACTGCTTCAGCCAAACGCCACCACTCCCTGGTCTGGGTTTGCCTCGATTGGGGCACCACCGTATCCATCACCGTCACCAATTGACTGATTAAATTCCGCTCCGGCAACAGTTCCGATTGGGTAAATAATTCTTGCCAGGGTAAGGATTCTGGCTGCGTCAACTGCCAGAGCAGGGGCGAGTTGGGTGATGGAGCCAGAGAAATCATACCCTGCCGTGCGGCTAACGCCAGGACAGAGCAACAGCGAGCATAGGCATGCTGAACAGCAAAAACACGGGCACAGGAAAGTTCCTCCCCCAGTTCCGCGAGCGTTTGGCTCGTTGGGTTTGCCAAATTGGAAGCTGCCTGGAATGGTGCGTCAGGGGTTTGGCTAGGAACAGTTCCGTTTGGGGCCGCTACAGGTTGCTGTTGGGGCCAATAATTAATTAACCAATCCAGCCAGAGGGCGATCGCCCGATCACCAACAGCAAATTGAATTAAGCCACCAGGAGTTACCTGCACAGTGATATCGTTCCAGATTTCCGGCCAGAATTGATGCTTAAATTGGGCAGGCAGGCAGGCAAAGATCGGGTCAACGTAAACCAGCGATGTATTATGGGACACGCGCTGGCAAATACGCTGGGCTAATTCCCTGGTGGGAAAAGATGAATGACTGGTTAACTGATAGGCAATTGCGGATGAATACAGAATTTGGGTGGTATTTTTAACTCGCTTCAGAGCCGTAATTCTACGAGTCTGGCGATCGTCACCGTAACAAAAATCCTTATCTACAGGGCCTGACAAAGCAATATCCAGCGAAAAATCACCCTGTAGATGGATTGCCTGAACGAGTCTAATTCGTAACAGTAATAACCATGCAGGGAATATACTGAGGCTGGTTTCCACTATTCAATCGTTGGACTGGATAAGGTGAA
>CAZGDE010000004.1:38764-51586 GCA_964524315.1 uncultured bacterium | reverse complement strand
TAACAAAAGATTGTCCTCTCGTAACCCTTGTCGGAGGATGGCTGCTTCGAGAAAGAAGTATTGATCCTGCACTATTAGAACGCAATCAAGACTTTCAGAATGAGGTGCTCAAGCGGCTGGAGGAGAACCTTTTAGAACCGATCGATAACGAGGCAACTCGGGAACGATGTCGAGAACTGCTCAAGCTCACCTCTGCTGTTTCACCTATCTACCCAGATAATCCACAATTTCAAGAAATTGCTTCAGCCTTTCTCAAAACAACTAAGTTGAATCTATTACAGGACCTAGAAGTTCTTGAAGAGTCAGGTATTTTACTTCGCCGGGGAAAAGGACTACGAATTACCCCAGATGTTTTATCTGAGCATATTCTGACAACTGTCTGCTTGACCAAGAGAGGAATTCCTACAGGATATGTTCAAGAAATTCTTGGTTCATTTGGTAAATTATGTTTGAAGTCCATTTTACGAAATTTTGCAGAGCTTGACTGGCGCATTGGTATAACTGGCAATCAAGCAGCAGACCTTCTTGAAGGGATTTGGCAAATGATCTGGGATGAGTTTCGATCAGCGTCACACTCAGGTAGATGTCAACTCTTAAATTTGGTGGGAGAAATGGCAGTTTACCAACCTAAACAAGCACTCGCTCTGGTTGAGTTCGCCATTCAAAATCCTACCACAGTAGCTCAGCAGGAAAGTTTTGCGGTTTTTTGGACTCATCAAGAAGTTTTGCGTAGACTGCCTTCATTACTTCACAAGATCAGCTACACACTAGAGCACTTACCCCGATGCTGTGATTTGCTGTGGCAGTTAGTAAGGCAAACTAGCCCTGAGCGGTTACCTTTTGGGCAGTCTGCTTTGCAAGTCTTGGTTGATCTTGCTGAATACGATATTTATCCTCAAAAGCCTTTGGAGTGTAATGAATTGGTTGTAGAGGCGATCGGACGTTGGCTAAAAGCTCCTGATGCTTTCGACTATCGCTGCTCTCCACTGGATGTGCTAGACTCCGTGCTAGCTAGAACGTTTGAATCTAGTCGGACTGAAGGGTTAACGATTAAAATGCAGGAGTTTTACGTTAACCAGGAAACTACGCAGGTAGTTCGCAACAAGGCACTTCAACTCATTAGCCAATGCATTGATTCTAAACAGCTTAAGGTGGTTTTGCGCTCGCTTCAGAGTCTCAATAAAGCGCTAACAAACCCAGACGATAGATTTAGCCAGAGAGTGGACAATCAATGTGAGCAGTGGATTCCCGAACAACTTCAGATTCTAGATCTGATTGTTCAGGTGGTTAGACAAACAACTGAATCACTGATTCATTTAGAGGTGCTTCAGATGATGCACGAGCATATTTGCCATGCTTACTCTGATGCAGTAAGACAGAAAATGTTGTCAATCATCCATTCAATCCCTATCAATGATCAGTTGAAATTGACTGGAGCACTTATTTATGGCAGATATTTAGCTTGGTTGATTGAGCCAGCTGAACAGGTTGAATCTGTTTCTGACCCAGCTAGTGAGATCACTAAAATTCAAGGCCAGCGAAAACAACTTTTGCCAAGAAGTATTTGTACTGACGCTGTTAACCAACTGTTTCAGTCTTTTCCGGAGCCGCACACAGCAGTTAACGAAATTCATATACGATTGAATGTGGCAATAGCCACAGGACTGCAACCAGACTTTAGTCTTTTTGTTGAGATACTGAGTGATTTGGCGAAGCCAACCTATTTAACTCAGTTTTGCAGAGCGATCATCCAAAATCCAACCCACTTAACACCTCATTTAGGATTATTATTGTTTAAATTAAGAAAGCAAAACTTTGAAAGTGCGATCGCTCTTGCACAAACGGCTGTTAATACTGGAAATCCGAATCTTTGTGATACTATAGCTCAAGAATTTTGGAGTGGAACGAACAGTCTTCAACCTGCAGATATTACTTTAATCAAAAGTCTTGCTCAAAGCGAACATCCAAGTGTGAGAAGACAGTTATTGAATGCTTTGCGACTAATAAGCGAATCTGAACCACAACTAGGAGTAAACATTGCTTTGGCAATTGAGATAGGCGAATCTTCTGATCTAGCTGAGTCATTGTGCAGGATCTTTGTCTCTAATGATGGGGTTTTGCCTGATTATTTAACACTCGAGCAAGTAAAGACAGTTCTGAACAAGTTAGAACATGTTGCTGATTTAGATAAATACAACATCTGCAGATTCCTTTCTTATGCCTGTAAACGATCCGCTCACACAACAGTTAACTTGTTGCTGACGAGACTGAAAAACTACATTAGGCAGGAGAAGAGCTTTCCTCCATTTCCTCAATTGGGATTTCGGCATAACCCTAATAATGGAATGGTTCTATCCGGGTTACAGGACAGCTCAGACTATCGAGAAATTCTGAGTGAAGTTCGAGATTTGATGATGAGTGAAGAAATGCAATCGACATCATACTTGTCTCACTTATTCAGGTTAATCTCCTTTAACTTCAATGCTATCAGTCTTGAGATTCTTAACCAGTGGGCTAACTCAAGCGACAGGGTAAAAGTTGAAGCTGTCGGTAAGTTACTCCAGAATGCTTCCTCATCATTCGTTTTTAAGAGTGATGAGTTCGTGGCTAATCTATTAGAACAGGCAAGGACTATTAGTCCTGAATGTCTTGAACAGGTACATCATTCACTTTTTCACACCGTTGCTTTTAGAAGCCTGTCTCGTACCATAGGACAACCGTCTCCAACGGTTGTGAACGAAAAAGAGCAAGCAACTGCGATCGCAAGTAAGTATCCAAGTGGTTCTTCTGTCCACCATTTCTACCAAGAGATTGCACAGCAGGCGCACAAAATGCTTCAGGAAGAAGCTGAAATGGATGAGGAATTGCTAGATTAGTTCCAGATGTCGGTTTCACCAATAAACGAGCAAAATCCCGCGCTAAACGGCCACTAGGAAAAGCTGAAAAGCCCTACAGCAACTTGTGTTTTTGCCTTTGGACGCGCAGAATATCAGTTAGACGAACAAGAAGATCTGCATCTTGGTAAGAATTCGATAAAAACTTCCTACAGGCGGAAAAGTAAAAGAGGGTAATTGGCTTAAGGATTTTAAGGATTTATGTCGTTACTGGGTAAAAGTCAATCAGGAAAAAGCTTATGAAGCTCTCAAGCGGACGTATGTTGCACAACATTAGTGAACAGACCCCACACGCTTGTCTCAGCGAGCGGTTGAAGGATGATACTGATGACTACTGTCAGCATAGGCTGTCAGCACGTTGAACCCCTTAAACCGAGGTCAATACATTCAACTTTGACTTCCAATCTTCGTTGTAGCGAAAGACCAGCACATAGTATCCCGCAGCGTATTTAAGATTGTCCCTGGCAATGCGGTCCTGTTGTTGTTGATCCGGAGAGTCGTGAACGGAGCCATCACAAAAAATTGCGATCTTGGCCGCACGGTAAACAAAATCAGGCTTTACATTCGCCTCTAGAATAAGCTCCTGCGCTGAGTCTGGTAGTTTCATCCCCTGGTTGTACAGCTCATCAAGGAACTCTCGCTCAAAGGCTGAATTTGGGTCTGTTTGTGCGCGTAATTGCTGGTACTGTTCCTCGCGAGACATTCCTTGGCTATGACGATTAATGGTGCTCTTTGTGAGTTGATCCAGGTACGCATGAATTGCATGGCGATCCAGTAACGGATGATCAAATTGGTTGCGATAGGAGAGAAGACACTCATAGCAGGCTTTGGTACAGCTCTCTTTGTCATGCACAAAGTGGCAGATATCCAACGCCTCTGTCGCTAGCGCTTGGAATGCGGCGGGATTCTCCAGAATCTGCGAGAGAACACCGGCACCTCCCTCTGACGCTTCCCAAAAGAGAAGATATTGCCCCTGTCCCAATCGTTCTGAGGCCAGTTCATTCTCTTCAAGTTTGTAGACAGCCTGGATTGCCCTTTCCATTGCATATTGGAAGCTTGCCAGGAAGCTATCAGCCTGCTGGATTGGGAGGTTGAACGGTTTGATAAGCAGGACATTGCAAACATCTTCAACCATGAGATGCACCTCAGTTTGCAATGTATCGGCATTCTCCTCGCCCCGTGGATCACCCCAAGTGCCCGTTGCACTATCGACTTTGAATCCCCGCTCCTGGCTACTCCTTAAGCCTCGGTTGATCCGCCAAACATTCGCTGTATCGCCATAAACTATCTCCAGTAGCTTCCTGCCATCGGCGGCGGTAACAACTGCTAATTCTCGTTTCTGGTGTTCAAAGCGGAAATGGGTTGTGACGTTATAACCATACTTCAGCCGTTCTTCCTCATCACAAGTGATCCGTTCGCGGCGACGAGTGAGCATCGTCTCCATATTCAACACCCGACTGAGCTTTGCCGGATTGCCACAACTATCGGGTGTAATTTTGGCATGGCAGTTCTCGCATAGATCGCGTTGCCAATCATCCCCTGCATGGAAATACCCGCATTGGGGACACAGCGCAACTCGTTGATAGCCGCTTTCAATCCCTTTTACAGGAATACGAGTCTTGGCGACTTGAAATTTACTCCCCTCATAGTAAAGAATATTGCGGGGGGCAAATTCCCGAATCGCCACCACTCGGGGTCGGGAAATAAATTCGCCATCTTCCCCTGCCTGGATGTAGGCTCGTACTGGTAATCGTGGAAAGTTATAGCCCGGTAAGAATCCTTCAGAAGCAAAGTAGCGATAAGGGTAGAACTCCAATTGGGACTGATTTTTACCTTGATTAGTCTGCCCCACCAGTAAATCTATTTGGCGTTTTGCCTCCCGTTCTTGCGCTTCGGCATTATTGCGCTCTTCCTGGGATGCCAACCCGCGTGTGGCTTTATCAATCGTTTGCCGGGATGCTTCAAGCTGCGTGACGGCATCCCGGTAAAGTTTTCGCCACCGCTCACAGGCTCGATCAAAGCTTGTCAGCGCATCCTCGATGACCTGACGGAGAAAGTCTTCTGTGTACCAGGTCGCCCGTCGTAAATCAGCCGTACAGAATGCATCCTCTAAAATGACCTTGGTCGCTTGGAAGCATCGTTCTAACGCATCGGGTGAGAGAGTGAGCTGATTGCGGATCGTCTCTTTGAGGGGGTAGCCATTGCCCTCTAAATCAAGAATTTGATTCATGGAACTCTCAAGGTAAAGACCGGTATGCGCTAACCATAGAGAGTGAATATGCGATTTGATCAGATCCTGGTTGCCTAACTCTAACTTAGGCGGCACAACCACACCAGCAACCATCTGCTCCGGTCGCCTGAAGAAGTATTGATCATGGCCACTGCCCACAGAGGCGTAGGTAATAACTAGTGCCTCTTGCCCACTCCGGCCAGCGCGACCGCTCCGCTGGGCATAATTCGCTGGACTCGGCGGCACATTTCGCATGTGCACAACATTGAGATCGGAGATGTCAATCCCCAACTCCATTGTGGGCGAACAGAACAACGTGGAAAGTTCGCCATTCCGGAACCGGGTCTCTCTTTGCTGGCGTGCTTCATTTTTGACTTGGCCTGTATGCTCTCGCCCTTCCATATTGTGGACATTGGGACCACTTCTGCCATAAAACTCTTGGAAAAATTGATTGACCGCTAATGGCACATCTTCTGTACCCTGCAATCGTTTAGAAGTCAGCGGGTCTGGTTTAATATGGCTGGCTTGCTGCGCTTTCCAAGTCATTGAATCAACCCGAATTTGGACATCTTGACCCTCTTGGAGCAGGTAGCCAGCATCTGCCAATGCCGCTATAAGCGTTTTGATTAAGCCGTCATAATCGGCCTCAGAAATATTCTGGTCGCGCCACGGCCATGTTTGAGCTGCACGTAGAAATTTACCGATCTTGCTGCGTGCTGTGAGCCGAATCGTCGCTCTGCCTACCCCTGCGGTTGCGGTTGACGCCCATCGCGCTTCGCTAAGACGTTCATACTCATCAAAGCTCCACGGGTCTTTAATGGCCTGTCGCACTTCTTTTTTCAGCTGCTCGATCTGTTGAGGTTGTAAAAGTTCTGCATCGAGTGCCAGATCTTTACGCAGTTGGTCAAGCACCGCCCGAATCACTTCACAGCGTTGCTCTGGGCTAGCTTGCAACAAAATTGGGTGCGCATGCTTCTGCCAAAATTCCGTCGCGCTACAGACCTCTTCCAGGTCCTCATATTCAATTTGCAAAAGGCCACACTGCTCTAAATTGGGTTGCACAATCCGCCAGCCTTTGCGCAGATCTTCATAGAGGCGATATTCAATCAGATGGCGAAATGCCTCTTCGTTCCGCCGTTTGCCAGGGCCATAGTCTGCCACCTGTTTGGCATAATCTGCCTGCGACAGCCCCATCTGTTCCACTACGGTTTGGGCTAATTCTTTATGCGTTAGTTTTTGCTTAGATTGCATGGCACCATTTAGGGAAGCTCGCAACAAGCTTGTTTGCACAAAGTCGTTAAAATGCCCAGCCTGGAGTGACGCATCCTGCCGGTTATCCGTGAAACTCAGAATTTTTTGAGCCTGTGGTGATACGGCCTCACTGGTCTTCAACCGATTCACGGTTGACAGACACAACAATGTTGTTGCCGTACTTCTACCCTCGCTACTCAGGCGCGAAAGTTTCGCAAATTCATTCTTCTTCTTGTCGTGAACAACACCACAATTCAAACAAGTCAGAAATGGTTTGGGCATAAACCAGTAAGTCGTCCCCTCTAAAAGGGACGATACAACTTGACCACTCGGCAACACGCGCAGCCGCTGTGGAATAAAATTAACGTACTCCTTCTTCGGCACCCGCCCCTGCCGCTTCGTCTCATTGAACCAGGTGTCAGGTAAGCGATCAACTTCACTCTCATCCCATAATCCTGGCTCATCCAGGGTCATGTATCCCTCTTGAACGTTGGCATCGTCCAAGCCAGCACTTAAGGCTGTGGGCAAGAGCGGCTTCACTTCATGCTGATCGCGATCGTAGTGAACGAGGTAATAGTCCTGCCCACACTCCCGGCAAAAGACGAGCGGGTAGAGCAGTCGATCCGCCGTCGTTGAATATTGGCCCTCAAGGGTCAGTAAGCGATCGCCCCGTTTCTCAGCCGTTGCGTAAACACTGCCGCCTTGGGAAATGAACTGATGTAAACGGAACGCCAGCCCCTTCGTCTTACTGCCCCAGAAAAACATGCCCCGTAGCAGTTCCAGACAGCGAACCGTATCGGTCTGGGTTTCTGCTGCCAGTCGGGTAGCTCCAGTGGCTAGGGAAATGGGGGTTCGTCGCACTAGATGCCCCTCTTCTACCTGCAGACCAAAGTTCATCTCGATCCAAGCCGCAACGGGATGGGATCGAAATGCCTCTAGTGTCTGCTGGTCTGCTGGTGGTAGTCCGGCGACGATCACAGCCTGGAGTTCAGCCAGCCCTGGATCGGGTCGCTGAATCGTGCGTTCTAACGTCTCATCGATCACATTCTCGGCTTTAACTTCAATGCCAAAGAGCTTACTGGCAACAGCCGCGACCGTTTGCTGGCGATTCGTGCGCGTACCTTCCGTGGACATGGTGGCGCTGGTGCCAATACAAAGCAATTTTTGCCCACACCGCTGGCGCAATTTACGAATGAGAATTGCCACGTCGGCACCCTGACGACCTCGATAGGTATGCAACTCATCGAGAACCAGGAACTTTAAATCCGGCGATGCCACCAATTTCTCTTCCTGATTGCGGCTGAGCATAAGCTCCAGCATCATATAGTTCGTCAGAATGATCTGCGGTGGATTGTTCTGGATCTCCGTTTTCTTGGCTAAGCTCTCCTGTCCCGTGTACTGCTCCACACGAATATGAGTTCCGGCCACCTGACTTAAGAATTTATCAAACTCCTCTTTCTGAGAGTTAATCAAAGCATTCATGGGGTAGACCAGAATTGCCCGGACTCCTTGAAGACTCGGATTTCGGAGCAGGTCATCTATAATCGGCACAACATAGGTCATGCTCTTCCCCGATCCGGTGCCGGTTGTTAACACATAAGGCTCTTGGCGCAGCACGATCCGAAAAGCCTGTTCTTGATGCAACCGAAAACTGTACTTCGAAACATAGTGAGGGAAATAGCGATCGCAGGACGGATGCAATATGCCCTCGTTCACCAGGGTCGGGATATTGGCTCCCGTCCGATAGGAAGGGTTCAGTTGGACTAACGGGTCGGGCCATAATTTCTCCTGGCTCAGCTCCTGGTCAACAAAGGCTTTAGTGTGCGGATCACGAATTTTGAGAAAGCTTTCGATGTACTGCCGGTAATCCCCGATCACGTTATCCCGGAGCTTAAAAATATCGAGGGTTGGGAGATCATCTGTTACTGTCAGTTGATCGAGCGATAAGCTTGGTTCCGCTGGTCTGCCCCGCCGCTGGTTAATCCACTCCTCTAGCTGGGTGGCGAAAGTATCGGTGAGGGTATCGACATTAATGATCGGCCAGAGGTCCGCAATATCCCAGTTGTCAGGCGCGTAGGCAAAGAGCAGGTCTAACTGTTCCGGTTCTAAACAATCCACCCCAGTGCAATCGATTTCCGCACTACCTTGCCCAATCAGCATCAAAAACGGCTTCATGGCTTCATCGCCTTGCTGGAGCAGGTCGTGTAACCGAACGGGTACTTTCATAAAACCTTCCTACTTTTGCCAATAAGGATCAGACAAACCTTCTAAAAACGATGAAGGATGCGAGCGCGAACCACTAACCACCAGTGCCCGCATGGCGCGGGAACATCCCACATAGAACAGCCGACGTTGTTCGTCTGCCACAGACTTCATTTCGTCAGCTGGCAGATCAGCGCCAATATAGGGAAGTATGCCCTCCCGCAGTCCTACGACTGCTACAAACGGAAATTCCAACCCTTTAGCGGAGTGGAGGGTCATGACCTTAATGTAGGCGGCATTGAGATCGATATCATTACCTGCAACAAACTGGGCTTCTGCTCCCTGTTTCACTAAGCGTTGCGCGATCGCTTTCCCCATTACGATATTCGGACACAGCACTGCCCCTCCATGCAGCGGCAAGCGGCAACGTTTGGCAGCTTCAATGAAAAACGCCTGGATCAACCGGCTTTCCTGCTCAACGCTATCGGTCAGGATGATAGCTGGAGTCGCCCCCTGACAGGCAGACGGCTCTTGCGTCAAACATTCGGCATCCCCGGCAGATGTGCCCTCTAAAATGGTGGCACAGGCTGCGATAATTTGCGCTGTATTCCGATAATTTCGCTTCAGCAACAGCGTCCGTCCCGTCACCTTCAGATCGGCATGAATTTGCTTCCAGCTAAATCCCCGTTGGTACAAGGACTGCGAGGCATCGGCGGTGAGGTAAACTCCCTCCAGGGACGGCACTAAAGCTAAAAGAAAGCGTAAGGCAACGGGTGATAAATCCTGGGTCTCATCAATCACAACAGCCTGGTAGGGCAATGTTGCAAGTGACTCAACCACTGCCAGTGCTTTGCAGCGCAGCTGCGGCCAGGTGATATACCCGTCACGCTGCATGAGGTTTTGCCAGGTTTGGTAAACGCTCCAGAGGGCTTCCCGCAATTTTGCCTGGAGAGGGGCTCCCCTGCCCCGCCGGTCTAAAGCAAGATAGTCCTCCAGGCTCGTCACACCCCAGGCGTCAATCACATCCTGAATTTCCTGAAGCAGATACGGCAGTCCCAACCGTTCTAGGGATTGGCGGCGACCCTGGCGGTCAAAACTATTTTTTGCCGGAAGGTCGGCTGTTTGCAGGGCAACCTCCAGCAGGGCAAGGCACTGCTCCTCTCGCGCAAATACTGGTTTACCGTAGGTCTGGACATAGTAGTGAAAGGTTAGAGAATCAACGGTCGCGACTTTGACGCCCGCTTGATCCAGCGGCTGCCCGATCAGCTGGGTCAGCAGTTGCTCGGAGTACGTGACCAAAGCTTTGGTGTAGGTCGGAAAGAGCACAGGCTTAAGCCCCTGCTCTAGGAGACTCTGGACTCGGTAAATGGCTAACGTTGATTTGCCCGTCCCCGGTCCCCCTTTGACTAGAATGGGACCTTGTTTCCCAAAGGCTTTGAGTTTCTCCTGTTCGGGATCAAGTTTCAACAGGAATGTCGTGAGGCTCCCTTCCACAAAGCGATCGAGATCCTCTGGCTGTTTCAAGACATACTCTCGTTCAGTAATAATCTCCTCAATCGGACGCGGATAAAGATTATCAATGATGCGTTGGAGATAGTGATCAGGAATCGGTAACTCTAGCAGGGCTTCAGCATGGGAGGCGGCCAAAATTCCGGGCCAATGCTCAGAGGAAATTTGCCATTGCTTGAGGAGTACTTCTGTCAGTTTGAACGGTAAGGCAGTAGTCGTTAGTGATGCATTCTGAGTGGAGGAACTTGGTTCCGCCTGCGGTATGGGTTGAGATATTACCACCCCGGCTGTCGGCGTCTCTTGCTGTTGGGGTTCCAGGATGTTCCCTTCTGGCGGTGGGGCAGGCGCATCCACTTCAACCAGCTCAATTTCATAAGTCCGCTCGTCTCGCTTACGAACACTGAGCAGTTTCACCCATCCCTGGCCAAAACTATAAAACAGGCGATAGTCACCAATGCGAACGCGGTAGACGTTGTTGGTGTAGCCCTTCAGTTTTTTGGCATCACCCTGGGCAGAAATCGGATCAGCTTCAAGCACTTTCAATGTTTTGCTAATCTTCTTTTGCACTGCTTGGGGAAGGTTTAGCAGTTCACTAAAGAAAGTATTAGTAAATGAAAGTGTCCAGGTGGATTGCATAGCCGAACGTAAGGGGGTGTAATGAATTAAATACAGATAGTGTGATAGGACTTCTGTTTTGACAAGATGATGCCTCAATCAAAATGTATCAAATCTACCAGCAATCAAATTGAGAGCAAAAGGTAGCTGTTAAGCCTGCGTGGGCAAAAGCATGTCATTATCTTCGAAAGGAATTCTCATAACATATCCCTCAAATTGCTCGTTTTTAATACATTCAAAACTTTCATTCAGCTCTAATAGAACTTGCGTCTCAAGATATTCCCGTTGATTTGCCTCACCCTGGTACTCCTCTAACCAAGGTGGAGGGTTTTCTAGAAAAGAACTTATCAAAACTGGATCAGTGGAGAATGCATCAACGCCTATATAGAAGAACTTGACCCTAGATTCAGAATCAACTCTTGACTTAGGTCGCGATCCCTCTTGAGGAGGTTTTTGAATTACTGTGGCTAGCTTCTCTTTATTCAAAATTAGAATAAGCTTCTCGTTTGGCTTACAGTAAACTTCATATATTGGAATGTCGAAATTACAGAAAGTCAGCCATCCCACTAAACTACTGACCGCATTTTCTGGAACTAATTCTTGATTGGTCCATTTAGACTTAAACTCTCTTCTTCTTCTAATGAAGTTATCTAAGCTAGAGTTTGCAGCAATGATAAAGATGTTGTTTACACAGTTCGTCAAGGATTCCAGAACTTCGGAAAAGCTTTCAACATTAGTTGGAGTACTCCACTCAATCAGCTTATTTGTGAGACAAGCATTTTCTGAAAATGCAAACTGACGACCGTAGTCTTCTCCCATGGGGCTAGATTCTATATGCCAATCATCAAAGAACATTTCCTTGTCTAAAACTTGACTAAATGGAAGTTGCTCTTTTAAATCACTAACACTCCCTTCACTTCTATCTTCATAGAGACCATAGTGGATGAAGATATCTCGTAACTGGGTACTTTCGTTAAATGCCTTTTTGAAGTCAGCTCTAAACTCTTGAACTTTAGCTTGACTGATCGACTTAACTCTTACAATTTGTTTGAAATAGCTCTCTATTTGCTTTGTTAGCTCCCTAAGGAAAGGAATTAGAAACTCGTCAAACAACAGATCAATCTGATTAATATCTAACCCAATCTTTCTTATAAGTGAGGGAGTTTGACGAATCTCATCTGCCAAATCAATGTAATATTCCTGAAAATTTTTCAAGTCATTAAGGACATGAATGTTCATATGCACAGGTATTTGGAAAGAATTTATCCTCTGTCTCAATTTTTCAGGGGTATGAACTCCTCTGGGCAGCGTTCTTAATAGTAATAGTAGAAAGTATTTGTCAAAATAAACGCTGGCCCCATGATGGTCATCCCAATAAATGGAAAACTTGTCCTCAAAGTGATATCGCCTTGAGTACTGAGCAAGTACCCCTTTTATAGTTGAGGGCGTGAGATTTTGATTAAGTGATAGTAAATCTGAATCAGGTGGTTGGTTAAACTCCCACATGTACTTGATGTAATCATATCTCTGCTTAAATAGGCAGTAAGCTCCAAAAGCAATTACTAGCCCGTCTAAATTTCTATTCTTAATCAAAGCTGCCAGGCTAACTTTGATAAGTTCTACACATTGCTTTAGATTTGGGCTATTTTCTGAAAGCTGATATATTTCTTCAATCTTAGATATAGAGTCAATTTGCTCTACAAAAATCGTATAGTTATCGAAGGAGATAGCTTTCCTGTAAAGTGCATTAATTGATTTGAATTTTTCATCTATTTTGAATTCAGTATTTAGTCTTGCATACACTTCAGCATTCGATTCTTTAAGGGCTTTCTTATAATCATCTGGCTCCTTATATTCCTGAATATCACGACGTATACCTCTTACCAAACGTGAAACAAGTTTTTTATAAACCTCCAGCATACCTTGAGATATGAGAAGCTGAACACCCCGAAAAAAGTATTCATCAAATAAATCCAGATATGACAACTCAAAGTTATTACAGGTACGACCAAATACAGTACTAGTATAAAAGCTAACAGAAGTGGTGTAGACTGATGATATATCCCCCTTAGCAACTGCTTTCCTCTGAATTTCCGAAAAACTACTTAGAACTTGTTTTAT
>CAZGDE010000004.1:4335-38754 GCA_964524315.1 uncultured bacterium | reverse complement strand
TTCCGTTCTTTCGGACATCTCACATAGAAGTTGAAGGAAGTTGTAAAGAGCGGACTGACGAATTTCAATGTTTTGAGCTTCAATCACAGTTTCATGAATCCTGGAAACTTGACTTATTGCTGAAGTGAATGTGATGAAGTAATCTTCTGGCTTACGCTGAATAAGTAATTGACCATCTCGCCGTCTATTCCTATATTCTTCATGAAATTCAGAAGGAAGTAGTAAACGTTCAAATTCTTCAGGACGATCTATTTTTAGATCAAGAAAATCTTTGATAACTAAACGCATTTCAATAAGAGTTTGAACCAGGTATTTGTCACCCCTTCGACGACTAACTTCATAGGACAGTATATCCCCCGTTCCCTCAAATGCTGCAATGAGTTTGTTTTGTCTATCTGAAAGCTCCCTCTCACTGAATCTCTTCCTAAATTTCAGTTTAATCAACTCCTTCATGTCGATCAGTAACTGATCAATTAAGTATTTTGAGTTAGTGGCGTAGTCTCTAATCGTGTTGAAGAAGATTATCAGTAGGATAGTGCTTAGAAGAAATATAGTTATCGTGAGCCATGCTAGAGCTTTCGGTAAAAGTAGAGACAATCCACCTGTGTAGAAGAATTTAAGTAAAACTGCAATAATGACATTGGCTATTAGCAAATAAGGAAGTATCTTGACTGACCACTCATTACTGAATTTTCTGGTAATAACATTCGAGCTATATCTTTCAGATATTCTTGAGATTATTTCTAAACTCAATGGATAAGCGATCGCTATTACTGCTCCTTGGAAGGCAATAACATCTGATAAAAAAGCAACATCAGGAGTAAATGCATTAAAGGAATTCCAGAGGAGTGTATGAGCTTGTATCACCCACAACTTAAGCGATTCAATTTGTATAGGTACTGTTTCTGCGAGTCTTGAGTGAAGCCTAATTAAGCCAAGCCAGTAACCAGAAGTGAGACCCAAGCCAAAAGAGAAAGTGAACTGAATCATCTTGTTCTGAGATGCATTTCTAAGAAATTCGATGGTTTTCCTAAAGGAGACCTTGTGAAGCATATTTTCTTAATTCACTTACGGCTCAAGTTATAGAGAATAATATTGGTAGGCATTGAGTTAGGTTTTGTTAATAAGGCTTGTGATTCGAGATCTTAAAGTGGTTTGCCGCTTATCGTAAAATTGCTGAAAGTCTTTCAACTCCTCTGGTAATTGCCCTAAATCATGACGATCGCAGTAGTCTTTAATTGCATTTTCATCACCTTTTCCGTTATTCCCAGGGTATCTATCTCTCAACCACTGCATCGGAAGTGTAGCCTGTTTTTGAATATTTTCCTTACCTTCTAGCAGTTGAAGGTTGGGTAGTTTGTCTCGGAGTTCCCGAAGCAGGTTTACACCATCGTCATCAAATCCATCTTTCTTGAGCTGAGCTGGTTTGAATTGAGAGCGAGGAAAAACGTGATCGATGTGAAATTGGTTTCTCAGGTCTACAAAGGGATAGAGCAAAGAGAGCAATAGAAAAACTCTTTTGTCTCCATAGTTCATAGAGACCAGTTCTTCGATCTCTTCTGGCTCAAAGGTAAGCGACTTACCCCGTTGCCGCATGGACTGGTTGAGAGCGTCTATAGGAAATCCTGGGTCAGTTGAGTCTTTGATGACACTTCTTAGGGCAGTGAGTAAGGTATCTAGACCACTACCCCAAATGCCGGATGGTTTTAGCAATGAGCGGAATAACCATCCTTTGATCAGCGTTCGATCGCCATCATAGGAATTATGGGAGCGGTAGTTATCTGAAAGATTCTTGTGATAAAGGTAATAGGCGATCGGTAATACGGCACTGTCTGCTCGCAAAGTTTGCCAGTTCAAACCGAAGTCGGCTATTAGGTGAACTGCCAATACGATAGCAGTCCGAATCTTGGGCCAGAGTGACTCCAGCGTTTGCATATTCTCATGATTGAAATTCTCAACTTTGAACCCTACGCTACTGATATCCGCTAACATCAAGCCTGCTTTCAGTACAAAGTCTTTCGAGAAGCTAAAGCCATCACGAATACCATTAATTTCATCGACTAGGTTATGGATCTCCTGTCGTGCATCCAGCTTCGACCACTGAGCAACAGCAACACTCAGCAAAAGGTCTGAATAGGATAAGACCGTTCCACCGCTATTAAGGCGAATGAAGATGTTTAGGACTTTTTCAATATCCTGGCTGGTTTCTTCGTAATAGTGAACAAGGGGCTTAATGTGTACAGTCTCGTGGAGTTTTGCTAAAACTTCAAATGCCAAGTTAAGTCGATCGTTATCCAAGTTCGGGTGTCTATCTGTAATCCACTTCAGCATGGAAGGGCCAGCTTTGAGGTTTAAGACATCAGAAACCTTAAACCAGATTTCGTCGCTGGTGTCCTTGGCTTTGGATGGTTCAAGAAATTTGAATCGGTATTTGAAGTCTTCGTACTCAGCATCACCTTTAGCGAGTAGATCAAGGTAGAGAAAGCATTTCGGAAATGCATCAGGGCTACTCCACCATTTGTAAGGAACCTTCATTACCATTGAACCCCGAAGCCCAATGTTAAGGGCAGTGAGCCTTTGCTGCCCGTCTAGAATGGCAGTTAGGTTTTGATTGGGGAGCAATCCTAAATCAGGGCAGTGGGGATTATCCCTTTTGTGATAATCGCGGACAAAGCCATAAAACTTGAACTTGTGACTATTTACCGCTTCTACATTCCAGAATAGAAAGGTTCCAATCGGATAGTCTTGCATCAAGCTATCGAACAGTTTTGCAATTTGTTCGGGTTGCCAGACGAATTCTCGTTGAATGGCAGGCAGCACATATTGATTGTTTTGAATGCGGGTTAGGGCATCGATAATAGGGCCGCCGGGTTTGTACATTGCATGTTCCTTATGAAGTCAAAGACTGTGTAGACGAGTTTGTGTGGTAATTAAACAGCACCGCTTAACTGCTGCCAAATAACTGATCCCAGGCGGCAAGGACAAGGCGTTGGGTGCGGTATTCGCCGAATTTATTGATTTCGTTGTTCTTCAAAACACGGAAGGTTTCACTGGGAAAGTCAGAACCGTAGATGTCGGCGGGGTCCAGGATGTAGCGGAGTTCGTCGCGGGTGAGTCCGTAGAGGTGGGCGTAGTAGGCATCAAGCTCGGCACGGAGAAGGGCGCGGCGTTCTGGGTTCCAGATAAAGGGTTCGCTGTCGTAGCCCATGTCTTGGGCGAAGGGTTGTAAGTCCCAGGCAGTGTAGGTGAGTTCGAGGACGCGGGGGGCGATGAAGTCGATGTCGGCGCGGCTGTAGCGATCGGGAGGAATAACGGGAAGTTGTTTGAGGATGAAAAATGTTAGGTGAGTACCACCTACTTTCTGACGAGCAACAAAATCAAAAACCAAGCTGTTGAGATTTGCCAAGAGTAAAGCATGAAGACTTAAGTTTAATTTGTCTGAAAAGAGCAACGGAGCATTGTGACCAACTGCTACTCTTGGTAACAGGCTAAAAATTGCTGTGCGTTCATTTACAGCTAATGTTATATCTCGAAAGGCAATTAGCCATTGTTTGTTCCAGTTTTCTAAGCGTTTATCAACTTCCTTCTTACTCACCCAATAACGAGGTTTTAGGCAAAAATTAGGATCTTGGTTTTGTTCAAGGGTGGGGGTAGGAATTATTTTGAAATTAGTTTGACCACTGTTTAGCATTTCATCGGTATAGTAGCCATAGCGATGATTATAAATAAAAAACATTTTTGCTTCGTACAATGGCAATAAACCATCGCCATAATCGTTCTCAAACAAATTACTATCGTTGGACATATGGAACATAGTTTTAAAGGAGATATCCCAGGGGTTTTCACCTGTTAATTCATTTTCTAAAATCGGGAAGTTGCAATAAATCTGTTTCGTGATTTCTGCATCAATGTGCGTCCGAAAAATTGGACAAGTCAATGTATTAGGATTGATTAACTTGATATCTTCTTTCGAGAGCTTAAAATATCTCTCTTCATCATTCAAATCTTTGAAGTAGTGACAATGATAGATGAAATTTGCTTCAGTTTTTGCAGTTTTTTCGCCCGCAAGGGTCAATAAGCAGAACGCAAAACGGTCTCCTACCTCTGGAAAAATAAAAGCCCAATTTGTGAAGCCTAGCAAAGAAACTAAACTTTTTTCTGCCATTAAATTAGCGAAAAAATCTTTTGTTGTGTCATTGCTGGCAATCCCACTGGGTAAAACAACACCTAAATAACCCTTGTCATTAATCAAATTTCGCATCAACTCAGCAAACACAGCGTATGTGTTGATATCCCCTCGCGAAGTCAATAAAAACCGTCCTGACTCCCTAGTAAAGACCCCTTGATTTTCTGCATCCTGTTTCGCCCGTTGCCATTCTGCTGCCAGCTCCGGTTTCCGTTCTGGCAACGTCTTAATTAACTTCTCTCGTGCTGCCTTATTCTGTGCCGTCGCAATCTCATAATCCCGTGAGGCAAAAAACTCCTTCTCCTGAAGCTTGATCCGTTCCCACGGTGGATTGCCCAACACACAATCAAACCCACCTTGCTCAAACACCTCTGGATACTCCAGCGGCCAATGGAAAAAACGTTTTTGCTCTGCCAAATAATCCGCTGCATTCACAATTGCTTGTGTTGCCCAGTTCCCCTTCAATAGATTGTCCAGAACTCCTGAAGTGGGCAAAAGCTGTAGATTCTGCTCCGTCAAAGGCATGAAAAACGCCGATGTCCAAAGGTTACAAGCCGAGCGATCCCGCAACCACGACATCAAATGCCGACTGCGCTCATACTTCTTCTGCTTTTGATGCACTGCTGCCGGGTCATCATCCTTCATCACCTCAATTTCACGCCACGCCTTGGCATACTCCTCTCGGTCCTTCTCAAAAGTTGACTCTAACTCCAGGGCAAGTTGGCCTCGCTGCATATCTTCTAGATCTTTCTTGTTCGTTTTCTTGATGCGAGATGCAATGGCTTTGTCATCCCCTGTCACAGGCTTATAGGCACCGTCTGGGATTCCTTCCTTCAAGCAATCCAGATCCAGCACTCCCACGAGCGAGTTACCACACTTAATTCTGTGATCTAGAAAGTTAAGTGATAAACCTCTACAAAGTCCCTCTAACCACAGCGCCACTTTACACAGATCCACCGCTAGCGGATTCAAATCCACGCCATAAATGCAATGCTGAATCACATCCCGAATCGCTACGCGCAACGGCTCCGATCCGGGCTGCGTTTCTCCTGTTCGTACCCGCGCCAATTCCTTGCCAATGCGTCGTGCTGCTGCCAGCAAAAAATGCCCTGATCCACAAGCCGGATCACACACCTTCAACTTCAGCAGGGCTTGCTCTTGAGCCTCTATCGTTGCGTCAGATCCCAATGATGCCAGCCGATCCGCAATCACTGGCTCCAAAGCACTCTTAATCAACTGGCCCACCAACTCCGGTGGCGTATAGTAAGAACCCGTCGTCTTCCGTTCACTACCTGTGACTAACTGGAATTCCCAAATCCCATCAACCTGACTCACATTAGGGTGAAACTCCAGCAGGCTCTCGTAAACACTGCCCAATTCCTCAACATCCAGTGCCCCATAGTTGACTCGGCGTAATTGCCCTTTCTGCTCATAGAGCGATAATCCTCGCAACGCCAACATTAAGTCATGGTTGTCGATGCCACAAGCCTCCAGATCAACTAAGGTATGGGAGCCAAACAAATCACCATCTAAGGGTGATAGCCCCAACACCTGTCCCCGCCAATTCTCATCAAAGAGCTGAAACGTAACCCGTAAACCCTGCCACAGGTCTTGAAAGCCTTCCCGTCGCCAACTCGGTCGCTCTACCAATGCTCGCAATCGCTCAATGCTGTAGTACTCCCGGTAAATCCGTGCCTTTTCTGGATCGTCCGTTGAAAGCAAAAGATTTCGCGATTCCGCCACCATCAAAAACAGGAGACGGTAAATCAACATTAAAAGCTGTCGGTAATACTCCACCTCTGTCAGTGTGCCTGCCTCCAACTTCTCGCGCAGGTTCTGACTCTGAGGATGCTGTAAAAATCCTGTTCCCAACCGTTTGAGGGCAGATTCTACACCGTCACGGAGGCGATCGCGAACCCGTCCACCCTGCTGCAACGACTCCTGGTGATAAAATTCCAGCAGACATTCATCCGCGTCGTCGATGCTTTCTGGTAACCGAGAACGATGAAACAGCCGATAAAATAAGCCAAACTCAGCAAAGTTCTCCCCATTGAGGATCTGCTCCAGGTCGAACTCAACGTAGGTCAACCGGGTCATTAACGTCGAGTCTCGCAGCAATCGCCACCGCAAGCCATTAGTCACTACCGACCAGAGATGCTCCGTGCGGTTGAGGTACTCTTGCACCAAGGCATGGGCAGAAAGTCGGGGTGTACCGCTGGGAGGTCGCTGCTCCAGTCGCACTCGACTGCCAACAATATGAACAGGTGGCTTATTCTCCCCTGGTTCAGCTCGGTGGGAAATTGCATAGGTTTGTCCCTCTACCACTTCAGCCTTCGCTACATACACCGGGTCATAGCCCATACTTCTGAGCAACGGCACCACCCACTGCTCCCGTGTCACCGTCGTAGCCGGATCATCTTCCGATAATCGGGATACAGCCCGTTGGAATGCAGCCCAGTACGCTTTGGCATCCCCCCAAGCTGTCGCAATTTCATCTGCTAGCTTGTCCCCTTTGGCAAGACCAAAGTCCTCCGGTGCCTGACCCTTAATCTCTCCAACCACTAAATCTGTGGTTAAGTCCGGCGCAATCAAATTGCCCTGAATATCAACCCCGACTGGCATATCAACCGTATTCTTCATGCCACATTCCTCCGCTGACCGGGTTGGAGAACAAAGATTCCTAGAATATCCATTGGCAACTGAGGCTTCACACGTACCTGTCCTTCCTTGGTCACACTGCGAACTCGTCGATGGGATTGAACCAGACCCTGGCTCCTGACCTGGGCGATCGCATCCAGTTCTTCTTCAAAATCACCAAGACTGTTCAGCAAATCTTCAATTTCTAGTTGCTTTAAAGCGGGAGCAATATCCCCTACGGGTTCCGCTTGTTGGAGTAATTTCTGGGCATCCTCAGGCTCTAACCATAGGGGGTTAGAGGGTGGCCCCGTAAACCCAGCGACAAAACATTCTTCCGCCAGGAGAGACTCAACTTTTGGACTGGTCAGCAAATAGCGCGATCGCAGCAATAACAGGGTAGTGCGTTGCTCAACTGCATCGGTAACCGTAAAGCCACAGCGAGCTGCGATTGGGTCATGGTTATTTTCGAGAGTCTCTTCTAATAGATAACGGGCTAAACCCTCTACCAATGCATGGTTACGCCCGACATATTCCACCCCTTCCGGTGCAGGTGTCGTAAAGGTAATCGTGCGGGGCTGTGTACCCAGACTGGGTTGTAACGGCAATGGGATCGACGGCAGTAGCCAGGATTGCTTTTTCTTCTGTAAGGACGCATTCAAGCGGCTGCAGGCAGCTTTGACAAAGCGTTCCACATCCGCTTCATTGCCCAGAATCTGATCCGATTCCACCAACTCCTGTTCAACCTCATCCGGCTTAATCGCCCGTTGAGCAAACCGAGTCCGGCTAACCTTCTCTCGCTCGACCGCTCGATCCCAGCTTTTATGAACTTGCTCAACAGCAGACTCTTCGTTGTCTAGCAAATCCAGCAGGGAAAGTTGCTGAGCATCAGCTTTCCGGTCAAAGAGGGATTTGAACACTGCCTCTGAAACCGTGGCACTATCCATTGGTACAGGCACCGTAATGCCAAGGGTTTTATGGATTTCCACGGCTTTGCGAATCAAAACGTCTAATACCGCTCCATCGACTGGATTGTCTTGCCCATAAATCAGATAGCTTTTCACCACGGTTGCCGTTTGACCGTAACGATCAATCCGTCCTTCTCGCTGTTCCAGGCGGTTTGGGTTCCAGGGCAAGTCATAATGAATCACCGCGTTGAAATACTCTTGCAGGTTCACCCCTTCACTGAGACAGTCCGTTGCCACCAAAATCCGCTGCGGATAGAGCGTCAATTCCTCCAAGCGAACTTCCCGCTCGTCCTCGGATAGCTCGCCTGTGATGGCGATCACACGGGTTGTACTCCCCCGCTTTTTCTCAAATTTGTTTCGCAATTCTTCAGCGACGTAGTTGGCTGTAGCAATGTAACGACACCAGATAATCGGATTAAAGCCTTTGGTAAGGAGATCGGTGACGGTGGCGATCGCCGCCTGCAACTTGGTGTCTTTTGCCCCTTTGAGCTTTGCCGCTGCCTGAATAAATCCCCGCAATTTACGCCGATCGGAGTCCTGGTAAGACCGCTGCCCCTGCTCAATCGCGATCGTGGGTTGGGCATCAATCGCCTGCTCCTGATCCGTTGGATCATAGGTATAGGCAACCATCAGGTCTTCGTCGATGTCAATCTCCGCGCCCTGCCCTTCGTCCGCTGCGGTCTTATTCACCTGTTTACCGAGTGTTGCGATCGCAGCCTCAGGTGATGACATCACACAACGAATTAGTGCCAAGGCCGCCCAATACCGTCCTCGACGCTGGGCGTAGCTCATATCCTCTGTGGTCGTTTTAACTAACCCACGCGCAAAGTTATAGACCTCCTCAAAGAGATCTCGGTATTCCTTGGATAACTTATAGGGCTGTTCCAGAGGGTCACGCTCTGGAAAAGGTGTTTCGTTCCCCAACCATTGCTTCACATCCGCTCGGCGACGCTGGACAAAATGGTTAGCTAACTCAATTCGTTGCTCCTGGGTCAGGTTATTAATGTCCCAACTCTCAAATTTACCTTTGAGTAGACCAATAATTGAGAGGAATGATTCTTCAATTCCGCTGTGAGGAGTCGCCGTCAAAAGGATAAAATTCTGCTGCTCTCGCTCGGCTAGTTCCTGAAGTAATTGATGCCGCTGCTGCTGGGAGGTACTCCGTCCCCCTGGGCGAGCACAGGTATGCGCTTCATCTACAATCACCAAATCTGGGCAATGAGCCAGGAAGCTCGCTCGACGGCGGTCTGACTTCGCATAATCCAAGCTCACAATAATATGGCGGTAATACCCGAAGACGTGGTGATCCCCTCCAGGCAGACCACGTTCCAATTTGCTGACCGTGCCCGATCGAATCACAACCGCATCAATGTGAAATTTTTCCCTCAACTCTCGCTGCCACTGATCACACAAATGAGGAGGGCATAAAACGGCCAGCCGTTTGACTTCCCCACGATCGAGCATTTCTCTGGCAATCAGCCCTGCTTCGATCGTCTTGCCAATTCCCACGTCATCCGCGATCAGAAGCCGAATGGTCTCTAACCGTAGTGCCATGAGCAGTGGTACGAGCTGGTAAGGTCGGGGACGTACTGATAGCCGACCCAGCGAGCGAAACGGACCTGCCCCACTCCGTAGGCTCAAGCGAGCTGCATCCATGAGAAGTTGAGCAGCGGTATGGTCTTGAATTGCGTCTGCTTTCGGAACCGGAAACTGAGCCGAGGTAATTGGCTCCAGATCCAGGGGGTGATAGATACCGCAAACTTGATCTTCGTTCCCACTTAAAGGGCGTAAACGGATGACTTCAGGGATTTCCGAGGGGAGTACAACCCATTGGCGATCGCGGCAGGTAACCACAGCGCCTGGAGTGGGAAGAAAACGATCAGCCATTCAAGCCCCCGGTAGCAAACAAAAATTGGTGTACTTATAAGGTCAATGTAGGCACATCTGCATGCACTTGAAGCGCCATATGAGATTAAAACAGCAGTATCAGACTAAATCCAAGTTCCAAGCGGCTCAAGCAATCTTAGCGATTTCTTAGAGATTAGATACGTTTAAGCATTACAGCATGAATCGCATTGGATCCGGCTGATAGTCAGTGTCATACATCAGGCGGGGACAAAGCAGCAGCAACAGCTTTCCCATACTACTGGACGGCAGGAATAACGACTGATAAAACTACCAAACACCGCATCGATCATCTGCCCGCCCCTGGTTCTGGGAACACCGCCAACACTCCCAATTCCCTGTTCCCAGAACTAACCGACATGGCTGCTCCGGCAATTGCTCCACCCCCCGCACTCCCACAGCTCGCCCACTTCTCGGCGTCTGTCTCAGCTCCGATCCACCCCCAGCCGCCAACCAGTAGGTGCGTCAGAACATGCTGGGTTATCCCAATCAAACAATCGTCGCAGTTGGGCAGCACCGTTCCCCCCGAGATCGCCCTCATCGACTCAACCCCATACTCACCACCCGGAACTACTGGTTGCCCACTCACGATCAATGGCTGACAACCGCCCGATACACTGAACCAACAGCACGTTTGACCAAACCTAAAGAAAACCTTAAGTCCTATTAAGAATAGCTAACATTTTGGGAGGATTATCTTATTAAAAATCAGGACCAGCACGATAAAAGTCCACCCTTTAATATCCATCACAAAGCGAAACGCCAACTAATTGAGATTAGCTGGCGTTTCGCTTTATGTGACGATCTGGCTCAGATTCCGTTTGCAACCAGTACACTAAATACCAGCCTTATACATGCTCAGCCCTTACCACCACAGCAAGGGCTTTTTTGCTGTTAGACCCATCCAGCTCTCAACATGCGCGCACCAGGCAACCCCTAACGAATCTGCACTGGCGGCAGTGTCTTCCCGGAGTTACGGATCACTCGTTTTTCTGACTCTCGCGCTGACTCTCGCGCAGGCGCTTTGGCGCTCCGCACCGCCCTCGGAGGCGTTGCCGGTACTGCGGTTGCCCCGGCTGCTGGCGGCGCGTCAACCGTAGTCTCCGTCACAACAGTAGCGGCATTACTCTGCCTGCGTTCCTGCCGTAATGCCGCCAACTCACGCTTCAGTTGCTGCACCAAGCGTTGGTGCAGATCGCGTTCCAACCGCTCCCAACTCTGCTCCGCCAGGATTGCTTCTGGTGATTCTGTCCAGGTGCTGTACATACCCTCTATCCTGCCAATCTGTTGCCCACGCTCTGATATAGGCATCCAGAATAGCTTGAATCCCTCCGAACAGAAATCCTACGGCTGTAAATTAATAAAGATTCAATGATTCGGGGTTTGGCCAGCAACCGTTGGAGAGCCACAACCACTCAGCACCTTGCCACCAACCCGGCGGGCGATCGCAGCTGTAGGGACAGAACTACCGATCACAGGACAAAACGCAGCTGACCGAGGGACAGCAACCATAACGACACTACTAACATCACCGCCTATTTAACGAACCTTTCCTGTTTAGCCATCTAGCCGTTTAGACGTTGCAGATGTTTAGACACTGCAACGCTTTAGCCTTGACATTGGGATGAATGGACTCGTCACAAACTCCCCTACTGCCAATGACGCAAAAAACGTCCTGACATTCAGTAGTCATGATGAGCGCGCTTACAGTAGTGTTGATGATTGAGCAGTGGGAAACCAGCAACCCCTAACAAAGCAACTCCTCTCCTTTCCTCAGCCCATGGGCGAACAGTGGATCGCGTGAGTCACGCCCATGCAGAGCAGATTGCGGTCCTCTGCCCTTTTGAACGGGATGCCGTTAATCGCATCATCATCATGATCAAGCGTTTTCCATTGACAACCACGATGTTCCATCGCCACACCCGCCATCCAAGTGGGGAGCGTTCGCCGCTAGTTAACCGGGACAGCGTTCGCATCTCCAGATTAGATAGCGGCAGTAGAACGACTGCCGTTGCCATTTTTCTGACGATTATCCGACCAATCGAATCACTCAATGAATCGCACCGCCCTCGTTTTCAGATCGTCCAACCCAGATAAACTATTCGATCAACATCATTGGATGAAATGATTGTTATAAAAGCGTCGTTTAAGCTTGGTGGGAAGGAAAATAGATTCTAGTGCCGCTACCAACGCATCTTTAAGCTGAAAGCACGCTCGTGATATTGATCAGCCTGGTTCAGGGATGGCTCCCGCTTTGGCTTCACCCATTCTTTAACTAACCGCAATTCGCCACAATCATGACTAGTCAAGCTGTCATTCAGACGTTGGAAACGCTGATTACACCTGGCAAGCGATCGCATTTATCTCCTTTTATCGAGTCAGCACAACTCTCTGTTCTGTTTGGGCAATTCCCCGACGAGGCAAAACGGGCTGAATCAGTTCGCGCCATCTTAAGGCAGAATGCCCAGCGCATCGAGGCGCTGGCCCGTGCTTGGGCTGATTTTGCCCAAGGCAAACGTGATTTTAAGCGTCAGGACTATCTGAGCGAAGACTTCCTAGATGCGTACCTTGCCTACTACTTCAGTACTAATATCTGTAAAATTCAGCTTGTCCTGTTGGATTTAGTTCGCGAAAACCGACTTCATGGCCAAATTAATCTGTTAGACATTGGCGTTGGGACTGGTACCACAGCCATTGCCGTACTTGATTTTCTGCTGGCATGGGGACAGGTCTGTGACTTGTACAGTCACCCTTTTCCGATCACTGGCGTTCGTTTAACTGGGATCGATGTCAGTCAAGGCAGTGTCAACTATGCCCGTAAAGTTGTCAATGCCTACGCTGAGGCACTTGAGCGCAGAGCGGGAAACCGCCCCGAGGGTTCAGAACCCGCCGCCGCCCAACATCCTGCTCATGTTTTGTCTAGTGAACCTATCGCTACTGGTGATTAAACGGCAAGAACATCCACCGGCAGGATTCCGCATCCCTGCCTTAATTCCCGTTCTAGCACTTGCTTCTAACATGATTCTTATGGCTGCCGCTTCCCGCGACAGCCATTTTCTCGCTATAGGCTTTATTGCTGTAGGTCTACTCCTCGTGCTCATCCAGCAAACTCTAGAGAAGCGGATTAAACGAGCTTGATCCTGCGATTGATCCGCCTGGGTGACAGGAATACCACCAAGCGGGACGACAAACCCAAGGGTTGCTCAAATCGTTGTTTGAGTTGATGGGAATTGACTGGAGGGGCCAAACCATAGCACCGTTTCCCGTCGACTGGGCAAACTTGAGATTGTCTTACCGGTCGTTCCTAAAGACCAAGCAGTGCATGTTGTTGTAGCTTCACTCGATTCTGAATCATGCCCCAAAGCCGACTTTTTACTAACTTTTTACTGACTTCTCCCGACTGACAATAGGCAAAGGCTCTAGCTAGGCTTGATTTGTTCAAGTCATACTTCGCACACGGAGCTATAAATATGCGAAAAGGTTCACAGGTTATTTTCAGCGTCGCTACATCATTAGCAATGAGCGGGGCAACTCTCGGCTCCGCAGCTTTTACTGCTCCAGCATTTGCGGCTGAATGCAATTCATTTGGTGGCTGCAAAAGACTTGAACGCCGTATGCACTGTGTATGGAAAACTAATAAAATTGGCATAAGCTATAAAAGCTGTGCGGCCCAACATCGTACTTGCAGTTGGAGTCGGGGAAACCCGCAGGCAGGAACTAAACCAACTCCTGAAAAATGCGGAGCGTGGAAAAATAGCTTGTAACCATAGAATTTGAGGAAGTGGAAAAGTAATAGAATCGCTGACCGCATCTACCATATTTCCTAATAAAAACCTTACCCGTTTGTAGAGTAAGATTTTGTTTTATCAGCCTGGTAGCCACTGGGTCGCCAGCAGCCATCTAGGAGCCACTGTAGTCTTCGCTATTGATTGGCTCCGGGGCATATTCAATTGCTGGCGACCCAGTGGCTACAGAGAAGCACTATCATCAATCTATCGTCCCTAAAAATGCTGTATAGAAAGCGTCTGGATCGTCTCCAATCACTTCACCGGTGCCGTGTGTTTTCAGTTATTTAAACAGTTGTTTTATCCCCTCGAAACAGACGGGATAAAACAACTTGCTTCGACTGGAAACATGGTTATAAACGTCCTTCGCTTTGAGGAAATTAACTTCGTTCATCGGCTCATCAATCAACTCTTACCAGATTCAAAGCATTTCAGCTTAGAGCAGCAGCAGGGACGTAGCAACCAAGGCAACTGTCTGCTCACGCAATCCCTACACAGCCTATCTGCTTAGTCAGCCCCGAGTTGACAGCTAGATGACCAGCGTTTTTACTCTTACGGCAAACCGAGACGCTTCGCTCCCAAGACCAACAACTGGTGCAGCGCTTAGGCCAGCAAGCCGCATTAGCCAGTACCATTGGTCTAGCTCAAGACTTTGCCCAATTGGTGCGGCAAAAGTAATCTGAGCAATTTGATCTCTGGTTAGAACGAGCCACACCAAGCCAAATTACTCCCTTGGAAAGCTTTGCTCGAAGTCTAAAAGAAGATGACGATGCGACCAAAGCAGGGGTTGCTCTAGAAACCAGAACAGGTTGAAGGACAAATTAATCGCTTGAAGATGAACAAGCGACAGATGTATGGTCGGGCTGGTTTTGACCTTTTGCAACGGAGAGTGCTATTAGCCAGTTGAGTCGGTTTCTATTGATCCAGCTTTAAGGTTGGCACCTGGATCACCAAAACCTGACAAGAGTCTTCCAACGGCAGACAAATCGTTTTATCTCCAGCAATGGTTCGTTTCTTCCGTTCTGCCATAGCGGGGAGTCCTCCACCGTGCATAAGACCAGTTTAGATGGATGCTTGACCCCTAGCTCACTTTGCTTACAAAACACAAACTAACTTAGAACCAGAAAATCCTCGCAAAATGTTAGGCATTCTTGACAAGATCTAAAATTTTCTTTGGTTCTGCCAACCACTCTGTTGGACCTAAGCGAGTCTGGCAAAATGAGAAAATGAGTACTCATACCTGCCCCGTGGTCGGTTGGTTAACGGCAGCGATTAATTTTGCCATTGATAGCGAAAACCCACAGCCCAAGCCACTATCTGTCAAGCAATTGTTCTTGCCACAAAATTTCCACATTTCCTCATTAAAATCTGGAGAAATGTCTCCTGCCGATAATTCTTAAAAAGAATTGCGCCAAGGTTGATTCGAGAAATCACTTTCAAAGAGACTGGGTGAGGGTTAATCTCACAGTCCCTTTGAAAGCTGAGAAATGTCAAGTTAGCCCCACTTTTATCAGGAATAGGCTAACCCGCGATCGCCTGACTAACCAAGTGTTCCAGAAACTCATTCGGTCATCAGCTGTCAATCATATTTGTAATCGGTTACTACGGATGCATCTTAAGCCTAGTATTGCTTCTATTGCGCCCCTCTGCACCACTGGACTTATCGTTGCCTGGGGGCTAGCGATACCGTCTTTGGCCCAGGTTATCCCCGACGGGACGTTGACCACCACGGTTTCCCCCACCGGTAACGACTTCATCATTAATAATGGCAACCAGGTTGGCAATAATTTGTTCCATAGCTTTAGCCAGTTCTCAGTGCCGACGGGTGGGTCTGCCGTCTTCAACAACGCCCCGACAATTCAGAACATTTTTGCGCGCGTCACGGGTGGGAATGTTTCTAACATTGATGGCTTAATTCGCGCTAATGGCAGTGCCAATCTGTTTCTAATGAATCCGGCGGGCATTCTCTTCGGTCCCAATGCCCGGTTAAATATCGGTGGCTCTTTTACAGCGACGACTGCCCACGCCATCCAGTTTGCTGATGGCACAAAGTTTAGCGCTACCAATCCAGCGAGTAGTCTGCTTACGGTGAGCGTCCCGGTTGGATTACAAATGGGCAACAACTCAGGCGCGATCGCGGTTCAAGGAACGGGAAGAAACACAAATCTAAATGGCGTTACCCCTGTTTCAGGTTTAACAGGTGTGGGCGGCTTACAGGTAGCGGCTGGAAAAACGCTGGCATTAGTGGGCGGCGATATTGCCATTGACGGAGGTGTGCTTTCTGCCCCAGGTGGGCGCATTGAACTAGGCAGCGTGGTCAGTGGAGATGTTAGCCTGAGTTCCATCCCGCAGGGATTTTCCCTCAACTATGCCAATGCCTCCAGTTTTGGTAATGTTCGCATGACGCAACAGGCATTGGCTTCGGTACGCGGTGTGGGTGCGGGTGCGGTGCAGATTCAAGGCAAACAGATCAATATTCGGGATGGCTCTATCGTCGCAGTTCAGAACTTAGGGAGTCAGACGGCTGGTGACATTACTGTTAATGCGACAGAATCGCTCAGTGTGGTTGGCATGACCCCAAACTTTTCCAGTTCCAGTGGTTTGATCAATGAAACGATCGCTCCCGGTGCCGCTGGCAAAATTGTTATTGCCACCCCCAGGCTGGTGATCGATCAGGGTAGTCTTGTCCTGACACGAACCTATAGTGCGGCCCCTAGTGGTGACATTGTTGTTAACGCCAGTGACATTCTTGTGGGTGGAGTTGCCCCCGGTAATCCTTCTGTAGCTCCAATATTCGGTGTGCTGCTAGCTGCAACCTATGGGAGTGGGCAAGGGGGGAATCTGGCGATCGCGACTCAAAATCTTGTCATCATTGGGGGTGGCAATGTGGGAACGCGCAACTTTAGCAGTGGTAATGGGGGTAATGTCACCGTTAGAGCAGATACCGTCAGAGTTTCCAGCGCGAATACAGGAACAAATCAGACCCTGGTCAGCTTGCTATCTGCGAATGTTTTTGGTTCTGGCAATGCGGGCAATTTACACCTGGACACCCGCATCCTATCAATTGAAGCGGGTGGAGTTGTATCAGTATCTTCTGTCAGTACTGGCAATGCGGGGAACCTGACCATCAAGGCTTCGGAGGCGATCGATGTGGCTGGTATTAAGGATGCCAACAATCCTAGCTATATTGGTGCGGTTGCCCGAAATTTTAATTTTTTGGGGGGGAATGCCGGTTCCACTGCAAATGCTGGCAGCATCACCGTTAATACTCCCACCCTCAGTATTCGTAATGGGGGAACGGTCTTTGTTGCCAATCAAGTATTGGGGAATGCGGGGAACATCTCCATTACTGCTGATCTCCTGAAACTCGATACTGGAGGAAGTATTTCAGCCTCTACGCTAGTTGGTGAAGGTGGCAATATTAATCTTCAAATCAAGGAAGGAATAATCATGCGCCACGGCAGTCTCATTAGTGCCACAGCCGGAGGCAGGGGCAATGGCGGTAATATTGCGATTAACGCACCTGTAATTGCTGGGTTTGAAAATAGCGACATTATTGCCAATGCCTTTCAAGGACGGGGCGGCAATATTCAGATCACTACACGAGGTATTTTTGGTCTCAAGTTCCGCCCGCAACTCACACCAGAGAATGATATTACTGCCAGTTCCCAGTTTGGTGTCAGTGGCAATGTGCAAATCAACCAATTGGCGTTAGATCCCACCTCGGGATTGGAGGCTTTACCCATGGTGTTAGCCGATCCCACGCAGCAGATTGCTACCGGCTGTGCGAGTAATAGCGAAAGCCGTTTTGTCGCCACTGGACGCGGTGGAGTACCACAAAACCCAACCCAGCAAGTGTGGAAAGATCGCACCTGGGAAGATATTCGTGACCTGTCGGCTTACCGTCAGCGAGGGATTGCCACCGTACCAGCACCTCAACCTGCTGCACCAGTCATCATCGAAGCTTCAACCTGGCATCAAACTGCTGATGGTGTGGTAGAACTGGTTGCGCAGCCAACGCCTGCCGCACTGTCCACCGTTGTTAACTGTAGCGGCGACTTAACCACTATGGTTCACTCAGACACCCATCGCGAGTAGGCGACCATGCAGTTTTCGCTCCCGTTGGCGACACACCCCAGCACTGGCGATATGGTTGTTGCTGAAGTCCTCCAAGGGAAGTTTGCAGACAGATGGGTTGGTCGAATTAGTATTCGCTCTAAACCCAGTTTCAAAATTGTGTCAGGTCAAACTTTGACGTTCATCCAAAATACTTGAAGACAATCCACAAGAGTGACGGTTACAGGTATGAATTCAAGCATCACGGGCACTAAAGTGCCTTGTGTCGTGTGTTTCCTCCTTGCTCTAAAGAGACAAGGCTCTCGCCCCGTCGTAGGCGTACAGTTCCCGTGTGGGTTGGTCGATCACCTTTTTAGTGGGTTGTTCAATGAACTGCCGTTCGCAGTCGTGGCATTTGAACCGTTGTTTCCCATAGTGGATACGACCGTTCTTGACCGTTTTAGTGGATGCACAAAGGGGGCAAGCAGGCATAGTGGGGAAACAGCAAAGACTCTACTTCTCTATAGATCTTGAGCACTACCAACTATCAAAAGTGATGGTTAACACTCCGAAAATACGGACTTAACCTGCAAAAATGTTGTTTAAGTCCAGGAAATAGGGTACTTAACCGTCAGATCTGACAGTTAATACCTAGTTAGCTGGCTTTGTCCTGATTACCTGACAAAACTTCTGAAACCCTGATTCTGTTGTAGGTTGGGTTTCACGTTGTTCAACCCAACCTACGAATGAGATTTGTCAGTCAGCCAGGGTTTTGTCTTCAGGCCAAAACGGTATTGTGCAATTATTTTTTGAACTTCCAAGTTCAGAATGTTAGGGAGTTTTGAGAAATCCAATAGCTAGCCTAGAGAAAACCAATGGCAGAACCGGGTGGTCTTCAACGCACAATTGATGAAGACTAGAGAAGAGGAAGGTTTTTTCTATGTTTGCACAACTGCCAGAGCGACGAATGCACTGGATTCGCTGGGTAGTGACAGTGGGTTGGCTCCTGATCATTGCTTCCCTATTTTATGATCCCTGGACATCGGCACTCACCGTGTCCGATCATCCCTGGAGTCCCTTGCGGCTTCCAGATACCTGTGTGCAGGTACAGGGAGAATGCCTATTTGAGCAACCCTATCCGTTAGGAACGACCCTCTTCTGGGGAGCCATTGTGCCAGCCGCAATCTTTATTCTGCTGGTGTTTGGACATGAGTTATGGCGGCGGATTTGTCCGCTCTCTTTTTTATCTCAGATCCCTCGGGCTCTAGGATGGCAAAGACAATTTAAACGAGAGAATAAAAAGACTGGTAAAGTGCGCTACGAACTGGTAAAGGTTGACTCAGATTCATGGCTGGGTCGAAACTATCCCTATGTGCAATTTGGCTGGTTGTTTGCCGGATTGTGTGGACGAATCTTGTTTTTCAACGCCGATCGCCTAGTGTTAGCGGGTTGGTTATTATTCACGATCGCAGCAGCAATTGCAGTTGGCTACTGGTACGGCGGCAAGTCCTGGTGTCAGTACTTTTGTCCAATGGCTCCGGTTCAAAGCATTTACAGTGAACCGGGGGGCTTGTTGAGCAGCAAAGCCCATACAAGTGAGCAGACGATTACACAATCCATGTGCCGCACGCTGTTGCCAGATGGTAAAGAGCAGAGTGCTTGCGTCGCCTGTCAAAATCCCTGCATTGACATTGACGCTGAGCGTACCTATTGGGACAGCTTGAAAAAACCCGAAACCTCATTTCTGCGCTATGGCTATGTAGGTTTGGTGATTGGCTATTTTGTCTATTACTATCTCTATGCGGGCAACTGGAACTATTATTTCTCTGGGGCATGGCTACGGCAAAACGATCAACTCGCTTCGCTGCTTGACCCCGGACTCTACCTGTTTGGACAGGCAATTAATATTCCTAAACTGATTGCAGTTCCGCTGGTACTAGGTGGATGCACAGTGATCAGCTATTGGGGAGGACAGTGGATCGAAAAACGCGCCAGAGCCTACGGTCGGAAGCACTGGGTCGGTTTGGCGACCGAAACCATTCGCCATCGCATCTTGACCCTGTGTACCTTTGGTATTTTCAATTTCTTCTTTATTTTTGGGGGGCGTCCCCTGGTGCAGCTTCTACCCTGGTCGGTGCAATACCTCTATGACCTGGGTTTAGTGGTGCTGAGTACTCTCTGGCTCTATAAAACCTGGTGGCGGAGTCCTGATCTCTATTCTCGTGAAAATCTCGCGAATCGCTTCCGCAAGCAGTTAGAGAAACTGCAGTTGAATGTTGCACAGTTTTTGGAAGGCCGATCGCTCAGCGACCTAAACACCCATGAAGTGTATGTATTAGCCAAGGTACTGCCTGGTTTTACCCGCGAGAAACGACATCAGGCATACAAAGGAGTGGTGCGAGAAGCACTGGAAGAAGGCTATGTGAATTACTCCAGCAGTCTGGAAGTGTTGCAGCAAATGCGCCAGGAGTTAGGCATTACGGATGACGAACACCGCCTTGTGCTGGAGGAATTGGGTATTGAAGATCCGCAGTTGCTTAATCCCGATCGCAAACGCAGTTTAGAAAATCAGATTCGCTTGAGTGGCTACCGCAAATCACTGGAGCGGTTAATGTTGCTGCAACAGAAACAAATCGATCGTGCGGCATTTGAGCAATTATCCTTTCAAGACTCAGCCGCCATTCGTTCCTTGCGTCGAGAATACTCAATTACACCACAGGAAGAAGAGTGGATTCTGAGCGGATTTTCAACCAATGCCAGTAGTGCTAAAAAAGCAGAGTTTCTGCTTACACAACTACCCGAACTGATCAACTGTTATCGCGCTTTGAATCAACCGATGTTACAGGAGCATCAAGCGGTATTAACTCTGCTGCAAGAAAATATTCGTCATAAAAAAGAACTGATTGTGCGATCGATTCTGGAAACCCTGGTACTGCTTCAGTCTGATCCGGCAGCCTTACCTCTGGCGCAGTCTTTACAGCAAGCTTCACCTGCTGTTTTAGGAGAGCTTTTAGAGCAGGAGAATTGGGGCGATCTCCTACCACCCGTGATCCTGAAATGGTTGAGCCAACCGGGAGAAACACCTGTTTCCTGTTCTCTAGAATTCTCCTCTGAGATAATTCTGGCTCATCTAGAAGCTTTGCTCCAGGAGCAAAATCCTATGATTCAGGCTGCATCGCTCTATGCCATGGCTCAATTGGATGCAAAACGCGGTCAGGCGATCGCTCGAAATCGTCGTCATGAGTTCAATTCTCAACTCGTTCAAGAAACGCTCGATCGGCTATTGTCTTTGTCCTCGCTATCAACCGCAAACCCATCCCTGACCGAATTTCCAACGCTGGAGAAATTAGTTTATTTGTTTAATAGCGACTTCTTCCATCGGATGCAGAGTGAAACACTGATTGCCCTTGCGGATCGGGCAGAGGTGAGAGCCTACAAGCGAGGAGACATGATCACAGAAGCCGGAGACACCTGCCGAGAGTTGTTGCTGTTGATCGAAGGCGATGCCAACATTCACTATCAAACGGAATTTGGGGTTCGGGTAGAACAACTTCATCCCGGGCAAACGCTCGACGAGTTAGAGGTTTTAGCCCATAGCACCTCAGAAAATACGATCGTTGCAGATAGTGAAAGTACCCGCATCCTGGCGATTTCTGTGGATGCCTTTGATGATTTACTCGACCATGATCCTGATTTTGCCCGACGAGTCTTGGAACTAGAAAGTCGGCAACTTCAGCGATTCATCCGTTCAGTACAACCCCTTTAAGGATAAAAACTTTCAACTGTAAGCTTTGAAACTCCCCCTGCTAAAGCACCACTGCGCTGGGGGATTTCTCCGAAGCTTTAGCAAGCTTTTCGCCCTGACCGCGAACGGACAGCTATCTGGCTTGCTTGTTCAAAGTCAATGGCATTCCTTTGAACAAGGATGTCCACCTCGATATGCCTATAGGTCATGCGCTCATCATCACGGGAAAATCGAGATTGAATTGTATCTGCAATTTGTTTGCGGCTACCGCCTCGACGTAACGTTTCGCAATAGAACAACATCGGGCCAAAGGGGCGATCGCGTTTCACCATAGGGTTCTTGCCACAGTTCTGAACTGACATTTTCACCTTAACCAAGACATTAGAGGTCGTCTTGTCTGGTTACCGTTTTGGCAACTAAAACCAGGCAACAAACGTTTCTATTTACAGTAGCAATAGGTTCAGGCGCATTCTCGGGCAAATCGTTTATAGAAGGATGTGTGGTGATCAAGATTCAACGATTCATCTATGTGGCAATTGGGGTATGGATTGCGATTTCCAGCACCAGCTTTGCCCATTTTCTGCCCTTGTCCTCAGTCTCCATGGTGAGACGCTCAGCGATCGCTTCCTCCCATCCCACCGTTGCATGGGAGCGATTAGGATTACCTCGTTCCGTTGCAAATACTGTGCAACGTACCTTTCAGCGAGACTATCAAAATCGCATCGATAACATTCGCATTCTCCATGTCGAACCTGCCACCTGGGAGGATTGCGACCCCGACTTGCCTGACGGGCGCTTCTCCTCCGCCCCCTGTGAGTCTAGATCTCGTACAGGTTGGCGAGTCAATGTCATGGGTGAGTTTCCCACCATTCACCAAACCATAATGCGCACCTACTATGTCGATTGGCGATCGTGGGCTGTTGCCTCTCCCGTTCAAGATGTGTCGGCAGAGATGCGGTCTCAGATTGCCAGTACCCTGCAGGTTGCCCCATCCGATTTGCAAATTCTGGCCGCGCCAGAAGCATCCTTTCTCCCAGCCACAGCCTGTCCAAACGAGGGATTTTGCCCCATTGCCCCCACCTATCGAGGATGGCGAATCTTAGCTGTTGCCAATGGTCGCGATCGCATTGTTCGCCTGCGGGGTTTCGGTTCTCCCATCCATACGGACATTAGATTTGAGGAAAATGATGAGGTAGCGCTGGGCACCCTTCCGGTTACTTTGGTCAATGCGGTAATGCAAGATGCCCAGGAGCGGTTCAACACGTCGGAACTGATGCTTGAGATGTCCGCAGATGCACCAGCAAATCTCGGTTTCCAGGTTGAATCGATTGAGCCCGTAACCTGGAACGAGTGTGGTGGCGGTTCTGGCCCATCTCTACCAATGCGTGGCATCTGCCCTAATGTCAGTGTGTCCGGCTGGCGCGTGATCGTTACAGGAGGGGTGCGTTCAGATCCGCTTCGCCTGGTTTACTACATCCCAGAAGGGTCTGATGCTGATTCCTGGACACCCCAACCAGATGGATTGCAAAGTCTATCCGAAACCGTACAGCGGCGAATGCTTGCCCAAGTCGCAGAACAGGCCGGAATTCCCGCATCCAGCTTGCGTCTGTTCTGGGCAGAGGCCCGCTTCTTTGATCGTTGTTTGAATACCCATCCAGGTTCTCCCAGTTGTGGCAGGGATATTCGTCCAGGGTGGGCGGTGCAAATCTTGGTCAATCAGGCAACCGCCGACACGCCGATGCAACAACCTATGTGGGTCTACCACACCAATATCACAGGCACCGATGTCCGTCTGGTTAGCCAGGGTCATTGGCTGCCACCGCCAATGGCTTTGCCAGTAACGCCGTAGCAATAGGCACATAGAGGAGACGAGCATCAAAAATTTCAGCAGCGATCGGTTGCAGCGCTGAGGTGAAAACTAACGAATCGGGTCGCCGGAGGTGCCTGTTGGAGTTGGCCACCAGTCAGGCGAAAAGACACCAGTTGACCGAGAAACAACGGGCGGCGATCGCGCAGGCCTTACTGACCACGGCGCACCTGATCTTGAATGTGGGTGCGGTCAACTATTTGAAAGGCCGGCATCGCTATATTTTGAACCGGCGGGGTGACGACTCTGACCCCTGATTTTACGGCAGCAGACCTAGCCCGATTTCGGGTGGCCCGGAACCAGATCCTATTGCAGCTGATGGCAAAGGCCGTTCAGAAGGCGTTTCAGCGATCGAAGCAGCGGTAATTGCGTCAGATTGACTGAGAGTAAATGGCTGAATCGCTTGACTGAAGCGCGTTTCAGGGGACGGCCGAAGCCCCATGAAGAAACCATACTAAGTATATATGAGTTTTTCTCACACTGGTTATCGTTCCAGGACTGGCGCTGAAAGCCTTGCTGGTAAAGGGCTATGGGCTGAAAGCATGAGTTGCGTTGGGGCAGCCACAACGACAGGCGATCCGGGGGGCGCTAGCAACATATCCCCTATATCTACCGTAGCAAGACATCACTGCTCTAGCGTTTGATGCGGTCGTTAGCGAATTAATGAATTGAAGAGATAGCCCACACTAATGATGCCAAGAGTGACCAGGGCAATGAAGGTTCCTAATAACCGGGGCCGAAGCACCTTTCTCAGAATCACCATTTCTGGGAGTGAAAGTGCCGTCACTGCCATGGTGAACGCTAATACCGTGCCAAGGGGCATTCCCTTATTGACTAGGGCTTCTGTAATGGGTAAAACGCCTGCGATGTTGGCATAGAGGGGAACCCCAATTACGACTGCAATCGGAACGGCTAGTGGGTTGTTGGCTCCTGCCCAGCGAGTAATCAGTTCAGTGGGGACATAGCCATGAATGAATGCACCGATCGCAATGCCCGCCACGACATATAACCACACTGATTTGAAAATTTGAGTGGCTTGGAATTGCCCTTGTTGGAATCGCTGTCGCCAGGACATCCTTGCTGTTGCAACCGACTCAGTATCATTTCCTTGTCCTTGGTAGGAGTTCTGCAAGTTCCACACAAACGGTTCTACCCATTGTTCCAGGTGCAGTATACCCAGAAGATATCCTGCAGTGACAGCCAGCGTCACGCCAAAGCCGATATAGAGCAATGTCACTTTTAGCCCAAACAATCCCCACAGCAGGATGACAGCGACTTCATTGACCATGGGGGCGGCGATCAGGTAGGAAAAGGTGACTCCTAGAGGCACACCCGCTTCCAGGAAGCCGATGAAAAGCGGCACCGCCGAACAGGAGCAAAAGGGTGTGATAATCCCCACCATTGCAGCCAGGATGTTGCCCAAAATAGTGCGCTTGCCGCCTAACCAGTATCGTATGCGCTCAGGCTGGAGAAAAGTTTGCAGCGTGCCGACTAGAAAGCTGATGATCAGGAGCAAGGTCAGCACCTTGGGGACATCGTAGAGGAAAAAATGCAGACTAACTCCCAAGTGGGATTCTAACGATAACCCAAACAGGTGTCTGACGATTTGAGCAGCCAGCCAATCGAAGGGATAGAAAGGATCAGCCATACCTTCACTTACAACCTCCGTTAAGGAGTTAATAATGGTTTAATTTGCTCTGGAGAGAGAACCTTTCCCTTACTGACCACTCGGTTATTAACGACCAAGGCAGGCGTAGACATGACCCCTCGCTGAGCAATCTCAACCACATCCGTAATGTGAAAAACTTCGACATCAATGCCGAGCGTGGCGATCGCTGCCTTTGCATTTGCCTCTAATTGCTGGCACTTCTTGCAGCCTGATCCGAGAATTTCAACTTTCAGTGCTGTCATAGTGGATACCTGGTAGTGAAGGGGGTTGAGTTACAGAATGCGCCTGAAACACCACACATTGCTGGTTAGAACCGGCCTGTTTAATGCCTTGCTGACATTGGTGGAGGAGTGGTGTCAGTTGAGCTTTCAGAGTTTGCAGTTGGTGAATCGTTTGGTCAATCTGCTCGACTTTCTTGAGCAAGCGATCGTACACTTCCTGGCAGGAAAGTCGTTGCCCCGCTTGCAGGTTCAGCAATTCCTTAATGTCATCCAGGCTCAGTCCCAGTGCTTTTGCCTGGGTAATAAAAGTAAGGCGTTCCAGGTCTGCCTCGTCATAGAGCCGATAGCCTGCTTTGGTTCGTTGGGGGCGAGGAATCAAGCCAATCCGTTCGTAGAAGTAGAGCGTTTGAGGATTGAGCCCTAAACGTTGTGAGACCTCACCGACTTGAAGCATCGCGTTTGCTCCATCACAATCTGATGACTTAATCCTAAACCTTATACCTGGATATAAGGTCAAGAACAACTTTGTTTTAAACCTGTACCTTCAACCCTTGCGTCCTTGTGGGAATCTCCTCGTCTATCTGGGTGAACCTCAATCCAGGAGATCTGGTATGACCTCAACAACTTACTCTGCCCCGCGCATGCTCCACATCCAGTTATTGGCAATTGACCTATCCACCTGCTCCCGATGTACCGGGTCGCTCTCCAATGTTGAACAGGCGATCGCCACCCTCCAACCCGTACTTGCCAGTACAGGGACAGTGATTCAGTTTCAACGGATTTTGGTCGAGTCGGTAGCCCAAGCCGAACAGCTGCGATTTGTGAGTTCTCCCACCATTCGAGTCAACGGTCACGATATTATCCTGGAAACAACAGAGAGCCGCTGTGGGGATTGTTCGGACATCTCGGGATCGACGGAAGGAACTGCCTGTCGCACCTGGTCTTACCAGGGTGAAACCTACACAGAAGCCCCGGTGGGGATGATTGTGGATGCCATTCTGCGTGAGATTTACCAGGGTGAAGATCCAGTTCCAGGGGTCTCTCATCCAATGGAAGTGCCGCAAAACCTGCAACAATTTTTCCGGGATAAGGGGAAAAAGGTAGGATCGTGTTGTGGAACAAAACCACCTGCTGCCACTGGCTGTGGTTGTTCATGAAGTTTGTGGTTGTTGATTACCCGGGTTGATAGGAGCGAACAGCAACGATGATGACACCAGCGAGTGATATGAAAACAGTCTGGCAAGCGTTTCACCAGCGGTTACGGGGCTTTATCTTACACAAGGTGAATAACCCTGCTGATGCAGATGACATTTTGCAAGAGGTGTTTATTCGTATTTCCCAAAACCTGCCAGCGGTTCGCGATCGCGATCGCTTACAAAGCTGGATCTTTCAAATCACTCGCAATGCCATCATCGACTACTACCGCAAAGTTGATCGACAACCTCAATTTACCTCTGACGATGTGCTGGAAACGTTGGCAGGGGATGAAGACCCTGTTGTCTTTAATCAAGAGATGGCAAGTTGTCTGCGTCCTCTGCTCGATTATCTCCCAGCACCCTATCGAGCAGCGGTGAAGCTGACAGAGTTTGAGGGAAAAACACAGCGATCGAGTGCCCAAGAGTTAGGGATATCGGTGTCTGGGATGAAATCACGAGTACAGAGAGGGCGAAAAAAGCTGAAAGAGTTGCTGCAAACTTGCTGCCAAATTGAATTGGATGTAGTCGGTAATGTGATCGGATACGAGATGAAAGATCCATCCATGTGCCATTCCTGTGGATTAACCGAGTAATCCTTCTTCCTATGATTGGTAGAGCGGAAATAGAGTCAGTGGGTAGAGACTACCTTGACCAGATTGTGCGCGTAGGACATACTTTTTCTGTGGATGAAACAGGTTATAAAGGGCTGGTTCATAATAGGAAGATGACGATCACTATGGCGCAAAGCAGAGCCTATCCCGAAGGTAGCCCCATCCATACCTATGTTCTACAAACTCCCTATCTAAAACTCATTTTGGGGTTTATTGGAATAACGGATATTGAATTCGTCTATGCTGATAGCTTCAATCGGGGGGATGAAGCCCGCAATTTGGCGATCGCTCATTAACAATCATCACGTTCCTTGTCGCTAGAGTTTTTGAGGTTATGTGTAATGCTAGATCCACTGGTAGTGGGTACAGATGAAGATACCCATCAGGTAACCGCCATCATTTCTCACTTCATTCGACCTGGGCGTGAGCAAGGATATGAGGAGTGGTTGCACGGAATTGCGACGGCTGCCCATCAATTTAAGGGGCATTTAGGGGTCAGCGTGATCCGGCCCTGCGACCTCGCTCATCCTGAATATGTGGCAATTCTCAGGTTTGATCATTACGACAACCTCAAAATCTGGCTGGAATCCAGCGTGCGGCAGGAATGGCTGGAGCGGTTGCAACCCTTGATTGAAAAGCCTGAAACCATTCAAACCCTGACGGGTCTAGAAACCTGGTTTACGCTTCCCAACAAACCGATGAAGGCTCCACCCCCGCGCTACAAAATGGCGATCGTGACATGGCTGGGAGTGTTTTCCATCATATCTATTCTCAATCGCTGGCTAGTCCCGCTCCTGGAGGGACTTCCTGCATTGCTTAGATCTTTATTAGTTACAGGGCTAACGGTTGCTCTGCTAACCTATGTGATTATGCCGCGCCTCACCCAACTCTTTCGCAAGTGGCTGTATCCGATTTGATCCAGCACCGGTCTTACACACTCCCAGGAAGCTTCTATGCCTTGCCAACATCTGAACGAACTGACGTTAGAGAACCTTATTTCAAAAGCCAATTATCCGGTATTCCGCTGCGAGGAATGTATTCGAGTTGGCGATTCTCGTACCGAGAGGCTCCGCCAACGCTGGGTTCACTTAAGAGTTTGTCAAACCTGCGGCAAAATGTTGTGCTGCGACTCGTCTAAAAACCAACACGCGCGCCGCCATTATGAAGAGAGTGGACACGCGGTGATCAGTTCAGCAGAATTGGGAGAAGAATGGCTCTGGTGTTTTGCCGACAAACAAGCCAAGAACTATTAGCCGCATCGGGCTTTTATTCAACGAGGAGAGCATCATGTCGAATCAGCCGACCCCGACCCCAACGGATATCTGGCCGAGTTTACCCCTGGAAGCATGGCAGGATACCTATGCTACCCTGCACATGTGGACGCAAATCATCGGCAAAATTCGATTTGCCCAAACTCCATGGATTAACCATTCGTGGCATGTTCCCCTCTATTTAACCGTTCGGGGACTGACCACTTCGACTATCCCCTATGGGAGCCGGATCTTTCAAATCGACTTTGATTTCATTGATCATGAGCTGCTGATTCAAACCAGTGAAGGGAGTAGGCGGGCGATCGCCCTCTACCCTCGCTCTGTCGCTGATTTCTACCAGAACGTGATGGAAACCCTCAGAGCATTAGATATTCACATTACGATTAATACCAAACCGAATGAAGTAACGGATCCGATTCGATTCGAGCAGGATGAAACCCATGCCGCTTATGATGCGGATTATGCCAATCGTTTCTGGCGAGTGCTGCTCCAGTCGGATCGCGTCTTTCGAGAATTTCGTTCGCATTTTTGCGGCAAGGTCAGTCCGGTACATTTTTTCTGGGGAAGTTTTGATTTAGCGGTAACTCGCTTTTCGGGGCGATCGGCTCCACCACATCCGGGAGGGGTGCCGAATCTACCGGATGCGGTGGCAAAGGAAGCCTATTCCCAGGAAGTCAGTAGTGCCGGATTTTGGCCCGGAGCCGGATTATCCTACCCAGCGTTCTATTCCTATGCGTACCCGGAACCCGATGGATTGAAGCAGGCTGTAATCCGTCCCGATGCTGCATTTTACAGTAAAGAACTAAGCGAATTTATTTTGCCCTACGACGCTGTACGCCAGGCCGAATCACCTGACCAGACGTTGTTGGAGTTTTTGCAAAGCACCTATGAAGCTGCCGCCAGGTTAGGCAACTGGAATCAAGAGGAACTCAAGCAGTTGATGTTCAAGTAGCAACTGCTTACTTAAATGGGCATTTAACTGGCGGATCTTGAGTGGAGAAATTGAACATGATTTTGCAAACTGAGTTATTGAGGTTTAAACCTTCGTGAAAGTCATTCGTGATGAACCTATTACAAGCACTCCACCAATATGGGCAATCCACCTGGCTCGATGGATTTGAGCGGGGTTGGATTAGTGGTGGTGGGTTGCAACGGTACATTGAAGAGGATGCTGTAAAGGGACTCCAATCAAGCTTTCAAAGCTTACAAGCCGCGATCGCAGGAGAGGAGTATGATCGCGACTTTACGACATTAGCCCAGCAAGGCATCAGCCAAACGGCACAATCCGACTATGACTATCTAATTGTCCGCGATCTGCAATTGGCGGCTGATTTGCTGAAGCCTGTTCATTCTCAGTCTCAGGGGCACGATGGCTATGTACAAATTGATCTGCCGCCTAATACATGGTTGGATGCGGAAACAGCGATCACCTCTGCCCAGAACATCTGGCAGTCAGTCGGCTGGAGTAATTTGTTGCTGAGAATTCCAGCGACCCCATTGCTACTGCCGGTAATTGAACAATTAATTGGCGATCGTATTAATGTGAATGCAACGTTCGTGTTTTCTCCAACGCTGTATGAACAAGTCTTTAATCGTTATCTGAGAGGGCTGGAGAGACTGATTCAACAAGGAGAATCAGTCAGTGATGTGGTTTGTTTTGCCAGCGTTTCAATGTTCTTTTTGGATACCGTAATGCATCCATTTATGGCTGATTCAGAAACATTGCTAAGTGTAATCCAGGCCAGGCTTTTGTATCAGCACTATGGGATGCTACATCATAGTGAACGTTGGCGAGCCCTTCCTGGAGGAGCCAAACCATTGTGTCTGCTATGGGACTGCACCGATATCCCCCCTGAATCTGCATGGTGTTATCTTCAGCAGCTCGCCTTTCCCGAAACCAGGATGCTATTATCGCCATCAACCGTGGAACTATATCGCGGGGTTTCTCTCATCCGCAATCACTGGGCTGATGGGGAACAGTCAGGGAGACTGATCGGTGAACCACAAGCGTATCTTTTGGATGAGCGGGTGAAGCGACTTATGGATGCAGAAATGGCGCGATCACTCACTGCTTTTCATCAACTTTTAGATACTATTGAAGAAAAGAGAAGACATTGAATTTGTATGTGTACTGATACAGGCTACCCATTAAGGAGATTCGCCTCAACGCTCCATCGCCCCTAGTGTTTTCAGTGTCGCTCTTTGAGCCATAGTCAACCCGATTGCACCTTGAATATTCATTCCTTCGTAAAGGCGATCGATGGTCACTGTGCTGATACAGCGTCCTGTCTTCACGTCCCAAAGCTTGATCGTGCGATCGTCACTGCCACTGAATAGGATTTGACTGTCAGGGCTAAAGACAACTGACCTGACCCAACTGGTGTGTTCGCGCCAAACCTGGAGACATTGCCCTGTTTGCAGACCCCATAGGCGAATGGTGCGGTCATCACTGCCACTGGCTAAGAACCGACCATCGGGGCTGGTAGCCAGTACCCAAACGGCTCCTGTATGCCCCTGCAAGGTCTGCAAGCATACTCCAGTTTTCACATCCCACAGTTGGATCATCTGGTTAACATTGCCACTGGCCAACCGTTGGCCACTCGGATCAAAGGTCACCGTAAAAACTGGTCCGGTATCACCCTGAAATATGCTCAAACAGTCTCCAGTTTGGACATCCCACAGCCGAATTGTATTGTCATATCCACTACTGGCTAACCTTTGACCGCTGGGATCAAATGCAATACCCATTACGCCACTCTCGTGCCCACGTAACACCTGTAAACAGTGATGCGTCTGCACATTCCACAGGCGGACGGTACGATCCTCACTACTGCTTGCCAAAACTCGGCCATCTGGGCTAAACAGAACGGTCGAGATAGATGCGCTATGGGCGGACCACTGGTCGAGATGTCCGGTTTGGATATTCCAAAGGGCGATCACCCCATCCTGGCGATTACTTGCCAACGTTTGACCATCGGGGCTAAAGCATAAATTGTTTAATAGCGAAATCCAGCGGGTTTTGCTGGGCAAGATTTTATGGGGAAGCAGCGGTGTTTGATTGTCATTCAACTGCACATGCCACAACTGGATGGTGCCATCCTGCCTAATACTGGCTAGCCGTTGACCATCGGGACTGATGCTCAGAGAATGAATTCCCCCCGTGTAGCCGTGCAACGTCTTGAGGCTCTGTCCACTCTTCATGCACCACAATTGCACTGTGTTGTCATGCCCTGCACTAAACAGAAATTGACCGTCGGCAGTAATCACAAGCCCGTAAATATCGTGCAGATGACCATCAAATAAATGTAGCGATTGTCCATACTCCACATTCCAGAGGCTTAGCGGGGAATTGCGGCCTCCGCTGACTAACAGACGACCATCCGGGCTAAAAGCAATATCCCTGACGAAATCAGTATGTCCATGCAGCAGCGTGAACGTTGGAGTGGATCGACAATCACCGAAAAGATTACTCCACAGATGAATCGCCCCATCCTGGGAACCGCTTACCAGTCGTTGACCATCCGGGCTGTACCGCACACACCGTACCTCACTGGTATGCCCCTGTAATGTCCTCAAACAGTCGCCATGATGAGCATCCCAGATTCGGATGGTTGTATCATAACCGCCACTGGCTAACGTTTGTTGATCCGGCGCAAAGCGGACAGCATAAACACTGTGAGTGTGCCCCTTCAAAACCCGCAGACACTGCCCCTGCACATTCCACAGGCGCACAGTTTGATCCTCACTGCCACTCACCAATTGCTGACCGTCAGGGCTAAAACTCACGGATCGCACACAGCCCGTATGCTCGGTGAGCACTTGCAAGCATTGACCGCTCTGGACATCCCACAAGCGCACCGAACTATCACTACTGCCGCTGGCTAACGTGCTGCCATCGGGACTGAAGGCAACTGACCACACCCAGCCGACGTGACCTGCAAAGGTCGCTAATAGTTGGGTTGTCGTGATGTTCCAGAGATAGATGTTCCCGCTAGAATCGCCAACTGCGATCCTCTGACCATCTGGGCTCAGGTCAATCGACATGGCAAGGCTGATGGTTTCTGAAAAGATAGATTTTGTTAAATCGGCATTCTGAAAGTTGATCCCTGCTAAATCAACCTGTCGTAAGTCGGCCTGCTGCACAACGAGACCAGAAAAATCTGAGCCGCGCAAATCAACTTGAAACTGAACCAGCAAATTAATCAAGTTGCCAGCAACGTATCCTGGTTTCTGCTTGTGTTGTGTCAATAGGTGTTTTGTCTGCGCTGCGATCGCCGCTACATTACCAAAGCGAGACAACAACTGTTCCATGACAGGTTGAACAATCAAGCGGGTTTGAATCTCTCGAATATAATCTTTTGCCTGCACTTGTAGTAAAGTATGCGTCTGTAAAAGGTGCAGCCGTTGCGTTTCAAATTCGATACAAACTTGCCGCACAAACCGTTCTGTGACATATTCCATCACGACGGGCTGTAAGAGAAATAATCCATCTGCTTTTTCGAGGAGCGATCGCCGCAGTAAAGAATTAACCAGATTGGGAATATTTTGCTGAACCGTTGGATCAATCACATTTTCTCGAATCTCCGCGATCGAGACAGGCTCTCGGTGAACCGCAAACCAGAAAAGCGTTTTCTGCTCAGCTTCCGAAAGGCGATCGAACTGACGATCCAGTAAATCGCGGATATCTTCAAAAATATAAATCCCCTGGCTGAGGTAGACCAACACCTCTGTAATGCTGCCGTTAAATAAATCCTGCGTTGCCGTGGCTACCAGTTTCAACGCGAGTGGGTTGCCCCCATAGTGATAGATCAAAGACTGCCATTCGGCTTCTGAGCCCGTGAATGTTCCCTTTTGGCGAAAGATGGCGCGTCCATTTTCGGGAGATAATCCACTTACGTTGAGCGATCGCACTAATGTCTGTTCGCCTTCCATCAACACCATTTCCCGTGGCTTTTCTCGGCTGGTCAGCAACAAACAACTGAGGTGAGGTGTTTCACCAATTGTTCTAATTAATTGGCCGTAGTTTTCGTAGCCCGATCGCCATTGCCCGACGGACTCACGGTTCAGAATTGTTTCAACGTTATCTAGAAGTAACAGACATCGCTGCGATCGCAGGTATTGCATCAGTTTGGACAACTGCCGATCAATCTTGCTGGGAATAATGGCATCTTCCCCGAACAGTGGCATCAGGAATCTCAGCAGGCTCGACAGGAGTTCATCTAAGGGGGTTGCATTCGCCAGCGATCGCCACACCACAATCTCAAAATCTGATTGCATTTGCTGGGCAATCTTGACCGCCAGCGTACTTTTGCCAATTCCTCCAATGCCAAGCAGTCCTACCACTCGGCAGCGATCGCCAACTATCCATTGCCACAGTTGCGCTAATTCCGGTTCACGACCGTAAAACACTGAAGCATCCACGGCGGTGTCCCAGTCCTGTTGTGGATTCGCCCAGTGCGGTTCTAACGCTTCCTGAGTAGTGATAGGAGGGGTAAAGTCTGCTTTGGTTAAGTCCAGCCCAAACGCCTGAAAGAGAAGTTCCAGGGATTGGCGATCGACTCCCAGTTCACGCTTGGTAATGCGGGTCAGGGTGTTGAGGGATAAGCCAGTTCGTCCATTCAGATCTTCCTGGGTGAACCGCTTCCCCCAGTTTTCGTCTAACTCTGCCTGCTGCTTCGCGGTTTGCCATCGCTGCCATCCATGACTGGATAAGATTACGCCTCTCACTCGTGCAGAAGAACCACCACCGCGTTTGGACTTTGGTCTACTGGTATCCATTCTTCTGAAAGCCACTATTGAGACAAATTTGAGAGATGAGGAGAGGAATAAACCTCCTTAAAAGAAATCGTTCTCATCGAGAGGTTATCAGATTCCACGGGGTGATCTGGTGTTTTAAATCAGTACTGCTCAAAAATCTGTCTTTAGACATAGATCAATTATCTTGGAGCCTATCTCAAAGAAGTTGAGTGGTTTGCAGGGGGCGATCGCCCAACAATGAACTGTAACCGGACGGGTAGCCAGTTACCCCCGCACCAGAGAACAAAATGAGTACTCAACCCAATCAAAATAACGTTGCTATTGTCAAACGGGATGCAGATCTCGATTGGTTCGATACCGTACCCGGTGAGCAGATGGCAATTCGCGTCCATAGCAAAGATGTGGGCGGGACTTTCACCATCATCGAAGCGCGGGTTCCACCGTTCGTTGGGCCTCCCCTCCACTACCACGAAGATCGAGAAGAGATCTTTGAAGTGTTGGAAGGTCGATTTCGATTTCACTGTGCGGGCGAAGAGTTTGAGGCTGGT
>CAZGDE010000004.1:0-4325 GCA_964524315.1 uncultured bacterium | reverse complement strand
TCGGTTGTAATCCCCCGAAACAGTGTGCATGGATGGGTGAATCTTGGGTCGGAAATGGCGCGATTACTCTTCATCTTCACCCCCGGTGGCATCGACGAATTTTTCCCTCAAATCGGTCAAACCCCTCCTGAAAGCTGGACGGAGCTAGCTCGTCAGTACGATACCTGGATTGTCGGTGCTCCCCTGTCCGCCGAGTAAAGCTCAGCCTCATGCCTGATCGAACTGAATTGAATAAGGACAAAACCAATGACCTCACACTCCAAGGGACTTGCTGTAATTACCGGAGCATCGGCTGGCATCGGCGCAGTGTATGCCGATCGCCTCGCCCGTCGTGGCTACGATCTGTTGCTGGTGGCTCGGAAGCAGGAACGGCTTGAACAGTTGGCGCAGGCGATCGCAAACAACACAGGACGCAACGTCGAAACACTCGCTGCCGATCTGATGAGCCCCAATGATCTACACAAAGTAGAACAAATATTGAGGGACGATCCGCGAGTGACGTTGCTGATCAACAACGCAGGTGTCGGCGCGACTGCCCCACTTCTGAATTCAGGCATAACTGACATGAGCTACATGATTACGCTCAATGTTGAGGTACTGACGCGGTTGACCTATGCCGTTGTACCTGCGTTGGTTTCCCGTGGTTCCGGCACAATTATCAACATTGCGTCGATCGTCGCCATTTCTCCTGAGACGCTCAATGGAGTGTATGGCGGGACAAAAGCATTTGTTTTAGCCTTCAGCCAATCCTTACGGTATGAGCTAAAAGACAAAGGTATTCGAGTTCAGGTGATTTTGCCCGGTGCGATCAGCACAAACTTCTGGAACCTTGCGGGGACACCCGTTGAATATCTGCCCCAGGAAATCGTGATGTCGGTGGATGACATGGTTGATGCGGCACTGGCAGGCTTTGACCAGGGGGAATTCGTCACCATTCCTTCCCTTCCAGATAGCAAACAATGGGATACCTATGAAAGTGCCCGCCAAGCCCTGATACCTAACCTGTCCCGTGCGGTGCCTGCTAGCCGCTATACCCAGGCTTCCTACGCCTGATCAACGGACTTTTTGACAAGAATACAGACGCTTGCTCCTCAACAATCACAGGATTCATCATGCAAAAACTTGCAGGGAAAGTGGCACTTGTCACGGGCGGCAATAGCGGCATTGGTCTGACCACTGCCAAACACTTTGTAGCGGAAGGCGCGTATGTCTTCATTACGGGTCGTCGCCAAGCTGAACTAGATGCTGCCGTCGATGCAATTGGCAAAAACGTCACAGCGGTGCAGAGTGATGTTTCGAACCTGGCAGATCTCGATCGCCTGTTTGCCACAATTCAGCAAGCGCAAGGGAAGCTCGATGTCGTCTTTGCCAATGCCGGCGTAGGTGAATTCGTTCCCCTTGGCTCCATCACCGAGGCACACTTTGATACAACGTTCAATATCAACGTTAAAGGGCTGCTGTTTACTGTGCAGAAGGCACTGCCGCTGTTGTCAGAGGGAGCTTCCATTATCCTGAACGCCTCTGTCGCTTCCATCTCCGGTATCCCAGCCCTCAGTGTCTATAGTGCGACCAAAGCCGCTGTGCGATCGTTTGCTCGTTCTTGGATCCTTGACCTGAAAGACCATCAGGTGCGAGTGAATGCCATTAGCCCTGGGGTGGTTCCAACTCCGAGTTACTATCGACTGGGCTTGAGTGACGAACAATTTCCAGTTGCAGCTATCCCGCTGGGACGAGTTGGTACGACCGATGATATTGCGAAAGCGGTCGTTTTTCTGGCGTCTGATGACAGCAGTTTTGTTAACGGAATTGAACTGTTTGTGGATGGTGGAATGGCGCAGATTTGACGTGAAGGCGATCGCCCAGAAAAACAGCAATATTGAAGAAGACAACACTACTGGCAAAGCGAATTGCCTGATTCAAAGTTAACCCCAGGCATCTTTGGTGAAAATTTCACAGTCACGGGTCTGAAAGAAGAAGAATTGAACATTGGCGATCGCTTCCGCATTGGCAGTGTGGAATTAAGGGTGACTCAACCGCGACTGCCCTGCTACAAACTGGGAATTCGTTTTGGGCGATCGGATATGGTGAAACGATTCCTTGCCAGTCATCGCACCGGCTTCTACTTCTCTGTTTTGCAAGAGGGTGAAGTGGGCAATGGAGATAGTTTTGAGTTGATCAGTCGAGATAATCACAACATTACGGTTGCTGATATCACCCAGTTATATACCCGTGAGAAGACCGATCCAGCGCTACTGCACCAGGTTACTCAACTGGAAGCATTACCCAAAAGCTGGCGCGATTATTTTCGACAGCAACAGCATTAAGGAGAAGTTACCTTTGTGATTACCTCTGGGCACAGACACCCTGCAAGTTTCATCTCCTCAATACCGGACATTTTGCCCTGGAAGAGTGCGGAGATGCGATCGCCACCCACATCCGCAGTTTTATGACAGCTCACGTTGCTAACTAAAAGGGAAACACACTATGCATCGGTTCGCTCTCAAGAACGGCATTCGGCTGTTTCTCATCGTTGCCCTCTTTTTAACCGCCACGGCCCTCACATCTTTAGGAGCTATTATGAATCCTGCCAGCGCCCAAGACAGTAAACCCACCATCGTCCTGGTTCACGGCGCATTCGCCGAGTCCTCCAGTTGGAATGGTGTATTAACCCAACTAATTCCCAAAGGATACCCGACGGTTGCCGTAGCCAATCCTTTGCGCGGAGTTAAGAGCGATGCGGATTATCTTGCCAGCGTCCTCCAGGGAATCAAAGGTTCCATCGTGCTGGTAGGTCACTCCTACGGAGGGGCGGTGATCACCAATGCGGTCAAGGACAACGAAAACGTGAAGGCATTGGTTTACGTTGCAGGTTTTGCTCCTGATGCGGGTGAGACGGCTGTTGAACTCTCCGGTCGTTATCCAGGCAGCACCCTCGCGCCAACCCTCGCGTCCCCCGTTGAACTGCCAGATGGCGGCAAAGACCTCTACATTAAACAGGACAAGTTCCACGCCCAGTTTGCCGCAGATGTGTCCGCTAACGACGCGCAGTTAATGGCGAGTACCCAGCGCCCGATTACGGATGCTGCATTGAATGAAGCTTCTGGCTTGCCCGCCTGGAAGTCTGTCCCGTCCTGGTTCGTCTATGGCGATCGCGACTTGAACATTCCGGCAGCGGCCCTATCATTTATGGCCGAGCGGGCTAATTCCAAAGAGACGGTGGTCGTGAATGGTGCATCCCATGTTGTCATGGTTTCCCATCCAGATGCCGTTGCCGAAGTCATCGAACACGCTGCGATCGCTCAGTAAAAAAGTGTGTGCAGAAATTAGCCACCCAGTCCCGTCCAACGGTTGAAGCTAGCCGCTAATGACCAAAGGCGATCGCCCCAACTGGTAGGGGAAACCTTGGTGATGGAATGAGCAGGTGGGTTACGACACATTCAACCCACGCTTAAGCGTGGGTTGAACGCAGCCAAAACAAAGGTCTAGCCCATTACCTTATCCCAAAACCTCAAGAAAAGGCTTGGAAGAAATAATTAGAGGGGAAAGTGATGCTACTAAGCTTTTACCCAAAAAAGAAGAAGGAAGTAACATCGAAGCCCCACTAATTATTTTACAGCAAATCCTCTAGAGTGCATCTGTCATAGACAATGTCAGCCTCTTCAGAAGTGCTTACCAGCTCTCCCCCGCGAGCTTCCAGGTTGAACAAAACCAGCTCACTCATGGTTAAACGCTCATTGCGGAAATCAACAATCCGTTGCAACTGCAATGCGGCATTAGAAGCCATGCCATCCACCGTGTTTCGGCTGATGTCACCCTTGAGATAAACATCACAGATAACAATAGAAGCGGTTTCTAGATCAATCAGTACAGAGTACCAATTACCCTTAACCAACTCATCTGTATTTACCTGGACGTTCTCTCTAACCGTTTTGGGGTCAAAGGTTTTGAACGCAGCAGCAGTTTTCTCACGTTCCATCCAGCCGCAGAAACAGGTTTCAATTTGATGCCCAGCATACAGGTTGAGCGTAGGCAAGGCATAGCGAATACCTCGTGCTTTAAGCTTGGGCAGATCCATGTCGATCGCTTCAAAGGCTCCCATTGGTGGGGGTGCTGATTGAATGTCGCCAGAGTGTTTAGCTCCAGGAATGCTAGTGCTGTAATAGCTACAGCGATCAATCGCATTCCAATCAGCGTCATAGAAAACAACGCTGAGATCCAGATCAACTCGCCAGCTGTCCTCTTTCTCCATCCAGAAAGTAAACAATCTGAAGGTTTTGGAGGTATCCAATGGGATACGAGACCCTCTGGAGTAGAGATTGGTACCC
>CAZGDE010000003.1:25538-54608 GCA_964524315.1 uncultured bacterium | reverse complement strand
TGATTTGGGTGAGATTTTAGTTTATTTCTCGTATGGTTTGTTGCTGGTCTTTTTGGCCGCAATTTCCTACCGCCGCGATCGCGATCGCTTTGCCAGAGCCGCTTCAGTACGCATCCTCATTTTTCTGGCAGCACTTGTAGTAGTTAGTGGTCTAGTCGATATGCTGCACATGATGGCTGAAAACCTGATTGGTTTGCCACGGAATTCGATTCAATATGTCATGTTTGACATTTTAGAAGATGGTGGGGAATTAGTTGTAGTGAGCCTAATTACCTGGTTTACCTATGTGGTATTCAAGCAGCAATCATTTATGCCGCAGGCAGAAAGGGCCACCATCCGGATTCCCACCTCTTCTTTGCAAGACTAAATTTCTTTGCAAGACTAAATTTTCATGAGACTAAATTTTCACGAGACTAAATTACCCAATTACCAATCGTTTTTCACCTAATGGGGGTTGTTCCCTGGCTGTTGGTAGTCGGTAAAGATCTTGGGCAGACACAACCGCAAAGTCCTGATCAACCCACATCAGGCAAACGTGGGAAACCACACCCGCCTGGAGTGTAACCAAAGTAAAGTTACGCAGGCAATTCTGGTGATTCCGCACAATCCGGGGGACACGGGCGGCGTTGACATAGACGGTTCCTGTGGGGCTGGTAACTACAGATGTACGTAAAGTTTGCTTGGTGTGACGCAACTGGTGATGCATATGGCCAAAGGCAACCAGCGGAATAGTTTTGCCAGTTTGCCGAATTTGATCAATCGCCATAGCAAAATCGGGGTCGCCATGATCGCCACCGAGGGGCTGCCAATCGCGTCCACAGGGGTCTTCCGGTCGTTCCCCCAAACCGAGGGGGCCACAATGCCCCAACATAATGATCGTGTCATAGGTGGTGCTGTTGGCTGCCGCCACAATGCGGTCAGTGGATTGGGCGAAACTGCTAACCCCAAAGCGGGATTGGTAAAACTCGGTATTTTTCCAGTCAGAACCACCCCAGCTAAAGGGACGGGCACCCACTACGGACACGTTCAGCTCGGGTAAATCCAGCTTGCCATAGCCCACATGGGCCGTCCCCAGTAAGTCCAACTGTTGTTGCACCCGATCTTCCTGGCTGTGATCGTAGGGGCATTGTTTAACCCCCCAGGGAGTAGCCGTGTACCAGGCATCATGATTGCCTAGAATCACAGCTTTGGGAAGGGTTAAATCGGCGATCGCCCGCACGATCTCAATCGATTCATTACCAAAGTCACCGACCAGGAGTACCAGATCGACCCCCAGGTAGCGCAGCGCCAATTCATCATCGGCATCCCACTGATCATGCACATCCCCAATCACGGCAATTTTAAGTACTTGGGAAGAAACCAGTGGAGAAGAAACACCAGGTGCAGTATCGATATCATTTACCGATGGGAACTGCCCGTTATGTTTTGGATCCGTCATGTTTAACCTCGTGCCCGCTTCTTCCAGGATATAAGACACCAGGAAAATAGCAGCGACAATATAGCCGTTACTGATCGCAGCCTTAAACCAATGGTGAAAATTATTCTGTCATTGGTCATTGGTTTGCCAAATGACCGATGACTAATGACAGCCTGCTCCAGCGTTCTCACCCATCAAATCGGATTGCTACAGTTGCACACCGGATTAACCCAAAATGGTGCGCCCAACTTGTTTCAGTGCGGTTTCGCGGGCCCGCTCCGAAAGTTTGTCTAGCATGATGCACTCGGTGTCATCAATCAATTGTTCTTTTTTCATTAGCTCAATCATCGTTTCAATGAGCAGTTTCTCCATTTGATCAGCCCGTTCGGCTAGCCAAACATGGGTTTCGGCATCGTCGGGAAATTGCTCAATGCAGCCCATTGTGTAATTCCGGAACGTGCGCACCTGGCGTAAGATGCGTGCAAGGTAACCAGGGCATTCGCAGGCAATCACTTCTGCTGCCCGACAAATTTCTAACAGTGCGTCATCTGAAAGATCTGAAAGTTTCACTACTTGCCCTTCTACCATGTTTATTCCTTGGCCTTACTTTCCTGATTAATTTACCCGTCTGCGATCGCCGTCAGATTCATCCTGAGATAGATTTCGGTAGGTTGTTATGTTTCAACCAGCCCACCCATCTGTACGAGTAAAATTTGGCTTGAGAGTGCCCCTTACCAGGTGGATAGTTATCTCGCTCCGTTATGTCTTGCCCAAACCGTTGCGACTTAAGTCCCTGGTGTTTATTCTTTGTGCCTATTGTCGCAGCTTTACCCTGATCATTCTTCTGTGTCCTAAACTTGTATCTTAAATTAGGTGACGCTACGGGAGAAAACGATTGTGAAAGCGGTAGTCATGACTGCAGTCGGGGAACCCGACATTTTACAACTGAGTGAAGTTGCCACACCTATTTTACAGCAGGAAACGGATATTCTGGTGCGGCTGAAGGCCGCTGGCATTAATCCCATTGATACTAAACTTCGTCGACGGGGTACGTTTTATCCTGACCAGACACCTGCCATTTTGGGTTGTGATGGGGCTGGTGTGGTCGAAGCAGTTGGGTCAGCCGTAACCGAGTGGCGACCGGGTGATGAAGTTTATTTTTGTCAAGGTGGACTGGGTGGGCCAGCGGGCAATTATGCGGAATGGGCGATCGTCAATGCTGCTTTTGTCGCCCGTAAACCTGCATCTCTAAGCTTTGTAGAAGCGGCGGCGGCACCTCTGGTACTTATTACCGCCTGGGAAGCACTGTACGATCGCGCCCGGCTGCAAGCAGGACAACGGGTTTTGATCCATGCCGGTGCAGGGGGTGTGGGGCACGTTGCGATCCAACTGGCTAAGTTACAGGGAGCAACTGTTTGTACCACGGTTAGTACTCCTGAAAAAGCTGAGTTCGTCCGGCAACTAGGTGCAGATCATACTATCGCTTACAAGGATACTGACTTTGTGTCAAGTACGCTGGAGTGGACAGATGGGCAGGGCGTTGATGTAACGTTCGATACAGTTGGTGGAGACCTCCTCAGTAAATCCTTCAGTGCGACTCAGATTTATGGTGACGTAGTAACGATTCTGGATGCTGACCCTGCCACTAATTGGAAAGTTGCCCGTACCCGTAATCAGCGGGTTAGCTTTGAACTGATGCTCACTCCCATGCTGCAAGGGTTAGTGGCCGAGCAAAAAGCCCAGGCAAAAATTTTGGCCCAGTGTGCCCGTCTGATTGATCAGGGGCAGCTGAAGATTCATGTGAATCAAGCCTTTCCGTTGGCCGCCGCCGCCGCCGCCCACCAGCGCTTAGAAGCAGGTGGCGTGACCGGGAAACTGGTATTGCTTACGGAATAGCGTCTGGTGCGACGGCAGTAAACCCCATATACCCACGTGGGGTAATGATCCAGTTAGCGTGGGTACGACTGCTCTGGTTGCCGATTAAAACAGTGGTAAGCATATCAATCGGGTGATTGATAAAGTCTGCCAGGGTGGTAACAGTTACCTGCTGATCGGGGCGGTAAGCGGAACGTACCATTGCGACAGGGGTAGTGGGGTTACGGTACTGCAGAAAGATTTGCTGCGCCGTGACGATTTGCTGGGTGCGGGTTTGGGATTTTGGGTTATAAAGGGCAACCACAAAATCGGCCTGAGCCGCCGCATGGAGCCGTTTTTCAATGACATCCCACGGTGTGAGCAAATCACTCAAACTAATGGCGCAAAAGTCATGCATGAGGGGGGCACCGACCTGGGCAGCGGTTGCCTGTAAGGCTGTAATTCCCGGAAATACCCGGACTGCTGGGGTTTTGCCATCCCACCCCTGGCGTTGCAATTGTTCCAAAACCAACCCGGCCATCCCATAGATGCCACAATCCCCAGATGAGACAACGGCCACCGTTAGTCCCCACTCGGCCAGGGCGATCGCCCGTTCTGCCCGTTGGCGTTCCTGCGTGATGGGTAATGCCTCGACGATTTGACCGGGACGTAACAGGGGCCTGATCAGATCAATGTAAAGCGAGTAGCCAATCACCACATCGGCAGCGGTGATCGCCGTTTGGGCTGCAGGTGTTATTTGCTCCAGTTGGCCGGGGCCAGTCCCCACCAGCCAGAGTTTGCCCGTTCGGCCCGTGTACTCCTGCTCTGATTGGGCAATGGCAATGGTAACGGCACCCGGTTCTCCCTTTAAACGCACGATTTGTTTGGGAACGAGCAATGATGGCACAGCCTCCAGTGCCTGTGAGTCGGCCCTCTGACTGGCTAGCACCGCAGCCGCTTCGGCAACACTGGGGGTACCTACTTCGGCAGCCACGATCGCCGATGGATGGGGAACTGGCACCTGTCCCAACTGCGCCGCTGTAAAACAGCGTAATGGCAGATGACGATCCTGACAAAACTGAACCAGACCCACTTCATCTGCTTTGAGATCAATCGTGGCCAGTCCGGCGATCGCACCTTCGGCCAGATGGTTGGCTTGAAACACATCTCGAATCGCCTGGGCAATGAGAGTTTGAGATGTACCCCGTTCGCAACCGATACCCACCCAAAGGACCCGGGGATGCCACTGCACCTGGGGGATGGCTGGTGAGACAGGAACAGTCTGATTCAGGGTATGGGTAAAGGGGCTGATCCAGACGGTCGCGCCTGGTTCTGCTGTGTTTGCTGTGTCTGCCGTTCCGCCCACCATGAAACTGTGTTCCGCCGGTAGATGGGCCTGCCATAGGGTTGAACCGGCCTCCTGCATGATCCTGACTGGGGAGGAACGGGCGATCGCGGCACTAACAGCCGTCCAATCTCCCTCACCTTTTTGCCAGCCAAAGGGGACACCCAATACATCAATACCAGGTAGTCCGGCCCGATTAGCGGCTCCGGTTAACACGGGGGTAGCACCCAGTTGGAGGGCAATGAGCCGGGTTAGTTGGTCGGCACCTGCCTGGTGACCACCGCAGAGGCTAATCACGAACTGACCGGCTTCATCAACGACCACCACGGCTGGATCGGTCGATTTGTGTTGTAACAGGGGCGCAATCAACCGGACAACCGCCCCCGTGGCCAGGCAGAAAACCAGACAACGATGGGTACTCCAGAGCGTGGGAAGGTAATCTTTGAGGGAACCGGGATAGGTCTGGGGGAGCGACGTTTCTGTAGACAGCGTTGGGGCGGTGGCAGGTTGGTCAGCAGGCAACCAGAGGGTGACAGAACCCGTAGCGGTGAGAGGTTGCAGACGTTGGATACCGCTGGGTGTGGTGGCGATCGCAGCGATGGGTTGAAAGTCCTGGAAAAGCAAAGTTAAGTTTCCTGTGGGTTAGCGGCAAATCCGAATAGGATAACAACAAGCCTGTACCATTACCAACCACTTGTCGAAAATCGGCATGGCTGGTATGGCTGTATGGGAGGCATACCGTTAAAGCCTATCGGAAAAGCTATGAGTTCTGATCTTGATTCATCTGTACGGGAATGGGGGATGTGGTGTCATCTTTCCATACTGTGTGGCATTGCCCTAAATGTGATTATTCCCATCCCCTTCATCGGCATTGTGGTAACGTTTTTGGTCTGGCAGAATGGGCGAAATCGCCATCCCTTTATTGATGAACAGGGTAAAGCATCACTCAACTTTCAGATTTCGATGGCAATTTATGCAATTGGCTCCTTACTTCTCTTTGCCCTATTGCTGATTCCAACGTGTGGCATGATGCTCAGCGGCAGTACTAGCGCTAACATCGCTGGCACCATTTTTCTGGTGATCGCCGCCATCGCCATGGCATTCTACGGTCTGTACACCATTTTTTTGGCGGTTGCCGCTATTGTGGGGTCAGTCAAAGCGCACAAAGGCCAATCCTACCACTACCCCTTTACCCTACAATTTCTGCGTTGAATGGCTGTCTTGCCAGACCAGTTTTCCGAGTTCGGTCAGGTTGGTTGGTTGGGTCGAACTGTTGATGAGAAAGGCCCGTTTGGCTGGTTCTGTAACCAGGAAATTATCCGAATCACCAAACCACTCCCAGACAAGCCGCCCAACTCCCCGTTGTTGCCCAACTTTAATACTGGCTCGGGCCGCAGGCATGGTGGGAGATTTGGCAGGTAGCTGATCCTGCGGCCAATTGCCAAACTCACCAATGATGAGGGGTAAACCGGCTGCTCTGGTTTTGTCGAGATAACGATTGAGTTTTGGCTCAGCCGCTTTATTCCAGCCCCACCAGGTATGGAGGCTAAACAGGAGATGGCGATCGCGCCGTTGAATGGCTTTGCCATATTGCAACAGGCTACTCTGGGCGAAATCGGCCGTATCGGGGTCATCTAATCCGTAGAAGGGCACATCCACGAGCAACATCCGGTTGGGGTCGGTTTGGTGAAGGGCATCCACAATTTGGATATGGATGTCCCGCCATTGCTGCCGGGTGGAGGCTGAATTATCTGCACCTGGCTCATTCATAATGTTTAGCCAGACATAGGGATCATTTTTGGCCACATTGATAATTTGGCGATGCCACTCAATGAGTTGCTTTGCTTCTGCGGCATCGGGAAATTTGCCTGTGTAATCGTGCGCTTCTAAAATGACGACCATTCCCAGCGATCGCAACCGTTTAATATAGTTCGTTATTTTGGTAATTGGTGGATTAATTCCTAACCCTTTTACAAATAGGTTGAGCCGCACCGTATTAAATTTCCAGGTCTTTAATTTGCTGAGATTAGCCATCGACATCACCTCTCCCGGTTCGTCTTCCAGCATTGGCTCACCCGCATAATGGGGCATCATATTCGTACCAATGGGCACAAAAGTTTTGCCGTTAGGGTCACAAATTTGCTGGCGATTGCCCACATAAAACCACCCGGTTTTCTGACAGTTACCATTCCCTGAAATTGCCATGACAACCGGTGGCTTTGTCGAATTATGACTGTCCTGATCGCGGCTTAAATGGGCCTGCACGTTATCAGCCTGCGAAAGACAGAACAGGAGACTGATCAGCGCCAGATAACTCAGCCAAATTGTTTTTTTCATCGCCAAACTCCTCTTTAGGGAAGACCCAAAATGCGCTAACTTGTACCCTGTTGCCAGTTAACCGTTTATCATCCTCTGCTATGAATCAGCCCGAAATTGGTGTTGCCATCGTTGGTACCGGATTTGGTCAAAAAGTGCATATTCCTGCCTTCCAGGTACACCATCGCACCCGGATTGTGGCAGTCTATCACCGGGATCTGGCAAAAGCCACGGCGGTTGCCCAGGCGCACAACATCCCCCATGCCTGCGATACGGTAGACGCGATCGTGGCACTGCCGGAGGTACAGGGGGTAAGTATTTCCACACCACCCGCCCACCACTATCCAATGGCAAAAACGGTGCTGCAGGCCGGTAAACACCTGTTACTGGAAAAACCTGTGACCCTGGCTGCTCCCGAAGCCGCCGAACTGCTTGATCTGGCGACCATGCGTGGTTTAGCGACAACGGTCAACTTCGAATTTCGCTTTGTGCCTGCCTGGATGCGGTTAGCCGAGTTGCTGGCAGAGGGTTACGTTGGGAAACCCCGTCTGGTGAAGGTCGATTGGCTGGTATCCAGTCGTGCCGATGCCTCCCGTCCCTGGAACTGGTATGCCCGTAAAGAAGAGGGGGGAGGGGCCCTGGGGGCGATCGGTTCCCATGCGTTTGACTACCTGGCCTGGTTATTTGGTGGGGTCAAACAACTTTCGGCCCGGTTACAGGTATCAGTTCCCCAACGACCTGATCCCACCAGTGGCCAGTTAAAACCCGTCGATGCAGATGATATTTGTCTCATTTCGGCGGAACTGGCCGATGGTACGCTCTGCCAACTGTGCCTCAGTGCTGCTACCTATCAGGGCCGGGGGCACTGGCTGGAGGTGTATGGCGATCGCGGTACCCTTGTCCTGGGTAGCAGCAACCAGAAGGACTACGTGCATGGCTTCCAACTGTGGGGCAGTCAGCAGGGGGCACCCTTAACCGAGATGGAAATTCCCGCCCGGTTGGAGTTTCCCCACACATTTGAGGATGGGCGAATTGCGCCCTTTATCCGGGTGGTTGATCAGTGGGTACAGGGAATTGACCAGGGTAAGTCAGTGGTTCCTTCGTTGCGGGAGGGGCTCTACTCGCAACAATTGCTGGATTTGACCCATGAGTCAAACGTTAGAGAGCAATGGCTCTCTAACAGTTGACCTGTTTATGTGGGGTTGGTAGGGTTTCTTCTCAATAGCCACGACCAACCCCAGTTGGCGAAGCAGCCTTTATTGGGTTTTGCGCCGTCGTAACCAGTTAGGACTGACCAAACCCTGGGGAAAAAAGATCGTACCAATAACGATTAATAATCCAAAGATAATGAGCCGTCCATCTCGCAAAAATTGGGCTAACCATAGTGGTAAGCCGGGGAGATCGGCTGCGGCTCGCAATACCTCTGGTAATGCTGTAAATACCATGCCTCCCAGGACAGGGCCCAGGTAGGTACGAGAACCACCAATTAAAACAAAAGTCAGATAAATAATGCTGGCGTCAAAGGTTCCCTGACGAGCATTCCAGGTATTGAGAAAATGGGCGCTGACTGCTCCTACCAAACCTGCCAGAATAGCTCCTAACGTAAATGCCAGAACCTTGTAGTAGGTGGGATTAATGCCCATAGCATCGGCCGCAAGTTCATCTTCGCGAATGGCCGTAAAAGCCCGCCCCACCCGAATGTTTTCGAGGCGAAACACAAACGCCATACTCAGCAGTAGCAACGGCACCACAATCCAGAGATATTCGATGGGTGTCTGGAATGGTTGGGCAATGCCGAAGATCCCGATCGCCCCACCCGTAATCTCTAAGTTGAGTGCCAGGATGCGGAGAATTTCGACAAACGCAATGGTGGCGATCGCCAGATAAATACCCCGTAGGCGCAGTGCTGGAATACCAACAACAATCCCTAATAATCCGGCAACGACGCCGGCAACGACCATTTCCAGAAGTAGCAATGGCAGGGGAAACAACTGCCCCGCTGGTACGGGAAACACCTTGGTGGCCAGAATTGCCGCAATATAGCCACCCAGAGCGTAAAAGCCGGGACTTGCCAGCGACAACTGCCCTGCCATTAAGGGCAGATACAGGGACAATCCGAGCAATGCGCCCAACAGCATCGATACCAGCAGAAACCCATAGGTGTTAATAAAGTCCGCCATACTTGATACTTTCCTGATTACACCTTCTGGATTAAACGACGACCCAGTAACCCCTGTGGCCGAACCAGCAAGACGACGAAGAGGATACTAAATGCCACAGCATCCTTAAATGCCGAGTATTCTCCTGGTACAAATGCCTCCACCAGGCCAATGATGAGCCCCCCGGCGACGGCCCCCGGAATACTGCCCAACCCGCCCAGCACGATCACCGCTAAACCCTTTAACCCAAAACCAATGCCAAAGTAGGGCCCAGCGATACTGACACTGGAGCCAACTAGCGTACCCGCGATCGCCGCCAGTAAGCTGCTGATAAAAAAGGTGAGGACAATGAAGCGATCGGTGTTGATGCCTAACAGGCTGGCGGTTGTCGGATCTTCGGCGACTGCCCGCATCGCCTTACCATGTTTGGTTGCATTAATGAGATAGGTCAACACGCTGAGCAGCAACACTGACACCAGGAAAATCACAATTTGAACTGTGCGGATAGGGATGGGATTGTCTACCGTACCGAAGTTGATTGAGGCGGGCAGATTGCCGTAGGTGTCCGCTGGGAAGGTGTAGTTTTCGGCTCCAACCAGGTACTGGATCACATTCACAATGACCAGAGCCACCCCCAGGCTAGACACAACCGTTAACAGGGGATCGGCACCACGCCGTCGCAACGGGCGAAAGGCAAATCGCTCGATGGCGACCCCAACTAATCCCGCCAGTGCCCCACTCACCAATGTGGCCAACCAGAACGGCAAACTAATGGGCAGTTTCGCATTTGCCAGCAAACCATTAAAGCCTGAGCTACCACCCATGAGGAAGTAGGTAAAATAGGCTCCCAGGGTAAACACCGCACCGTGGGCAAAGTTAATGATGCCAAGAATAGAAAAGACGAGGGTGTAGCCCAGGGCAAAGATGGCATAAACACTGCCAATCGACAGGCCATTCAGGACGTTTTGCAGGAAAAGGGTGAAATTCATCAGGGGCTAGGCAACGGGAATTAAATAAGTTCGATATTGGGTAGGGGCGGGTTTTGCGGTCAAATCTATGGCAGCAAGCAGATTGGTCGGCTAAACCCGCTCGTGCAGGTTGCGGATTTATTAAATCCACGCTTTTAAGGATACGGGAATGGAGATTGGTGTTGGGTTTACTTGTAGTAGTAACAGTACCATTCAATAAACTGCCGCATGCCTGTGTTAATGGGTGTCACTGGCCTAAAGCCGACATCTCGCATTAAATCCGTGACATCCGCATAGGTTTCCAGAACATCGCCCGGTTGCATGGGTTGGAACCGTTTCTCGGCTTTTTTGCCCAAAATGTCTTCAATCACTTCAATGAACGTCAGTAATTCAATTGGTGTGTTATTGCCGATGTTGTAAAGGTGGTACAGGGCATTGCTATTGAATTCGGGCTGGTCAGATGGTTGGATGGGTTGGGGTGGTTTTTGCATCACCCGGACTAACCCTTCAATCACGTCATCAATGTAGGTGAAGTCACGCCGCATTTTGCCAAAGTTATAGACATCAATGGGCTTCCCTTCGGCGATCGCCCGGACAAACTTGAAATAGGCCATATCGGGTCTACCCCAGGGGCCATACACAGTGAAAAACCGCAGGCCCGTCATGGGCAGGCCGTAGAGGTGACTGTAAGTATGGGCAATTAACTCGTTGGCTTTCTTGGTGGCGGCATAAAGCGAAATTGGATGATCCACATTGTCACTGACAGCAAACGGCACTTTGGTATTGGCACCATAGACCGAACTGGAGGACGCAAAAACGAAGTGTTGGGGTGGATGGGAGCGGCATGCCTCGATGAGATTGACAAAGCCCATAATGTTGCTGTCAATGTAGGCCCAGGGGTTATCCAGGGAATAGCGCACCCCTGCCTGTGCTGCCAGATGGACAATGTAATCAAACTGATGGTCTTGTAACAACTGCTGTACGGCGGTGCGATCGCTCAACTCAAGGAACTGAAAGGTGAACCCGGTTTTGGGTTGCAACTGGGCTAAACGTGCTTTTTTGAGGTTGACATCGTAATAGTCGTTCAGGTTATCAATCCCGTACACCGTGGCTCCATCGCTCAACAAGCGTTCAGCCAGGTGATAGCCAATGAATCCAGCAACGCCAGTAACCAAAATATGCATAGGAAGTTATCGCTAACAGTTCAATCAGTTGTCCTTGAGAAATGAATCATTTTTTAATCTGACCGTCAGTTTCCTCATCGACTTCACTGAATACCACTCATCAACTTATCAGGAAAGGTTCAGGAAATAAGTTGATGCTGAAATTCAGGTAAGAGCAACATTCTACCGTCACTGCATCAACTACCTTCACTTCCCAAGGAGACTGAACGATGACCCGTTTAATCAATTCAGTGATTTCGATTCTGGCACTGTCTACCCTGGTAACTCCCGCTGTCCAGGCGGCTCAAACCCGATATGAGTACCAGTTGCAACAGACCCATCCGGCCACGCCTATGACGGTGACTCACCAACCCCGGCAGAAACTTACCAGCGCAACCCAACCGCCGCAGACGCAAGAAACGCCCCAGATGGATCTACTGATCAGACCAGTTACGTCAGGGAATCCTTACGTGCATCCTGCTACCAGTGGTCGGTAAGGGGTTCATTTTATACCGGGGCGCAGGCCTGGCTAAGCGTGTTAGCCTTGCGCCCTGAGGCTTTAAGTTTTTCTAAGAAATTATTAGATGATTGACTGATCCCCAGATTTAGCAAGAATCTGGGGATTTTGCTGAGCCGCCCACACTGTGGATGGGTCAGCAATCTGTTTAATATCGGTATAGGGATAACGCTAGGACTTGTAATATCGCTGTAACGCATGACAAACGAAAAGGGATTGGCCGCTTTGACCCAGGCGCAGTTGGTAGAGTGGGTGAAAACTGCCAAAACACAGACCTGGATGGGGCAGTTGCCCGACTACATTCCGTTATTGGCGAAGACCGATTCTGACTGGGTGGCAGTAGCAGTACAACAGAATAATGGGCGAGCGTGTTCCGCCGGAGAGATTCAGCAGTCGTTTACTCTGATGAGCGTGATTAAGCCGTTTGTGTTGCTGTTTCTTCTGAACCAGTTGGGTAGTGAGGATGTCTTTGCCCGGGTGGGGATGGAACCGTCGGATCAATCCTTCCATTCCCTGACACAGTTGCGAGTCGACCGGGGTTTTCCCCGTAATCCAATGATTAATAGTGGCGCGATCGCTCTGGCGGCATTACTCCCCGGCGCTACAGGTACGGAGCGGTGTGAAGCATTACGGCAGTGGTTAAACCAGCAATCTGGCAGTCAACTGGTTCTGGATGGAGCGATGCTGGCATCGGTACGGTCGCTCCCCAATGAAGCGAATCGGGCCTTGGCAGAGGTGCTTATGCAGTCGGGCTATCTCCATTCAGTGGACATGGCGATGGATACTTACAACCAGATCTGTTGTCTGTCTGGTACAGTAACCGACCTGGCAAAGCTGGGAGTGCTGCTGTCAGGGGGGAACCCCGCTACTGGAGATGCGATTTATCGGCGGACAGTCAATGCCCTGATGTTGACCTGCGGGCTATACGAAACATCGGGACAGTTTGCGGTTCGTATCGGCTTACCCATCAAGTCGGGCGTGAGTGGGGCATTACTGGCAGTTGTACCGGGACAGGGCGCGATCGCCTGTTACAGTCCCGCGATCGACCAAGCCGGGAACTCCGTTGCCGGGTTGTTTCTACTGGAAAAACTAACCCAATCGCTCAATCTCAGCCTGTTTGGGTAGGACTGGCAGGGGCGGTTCGCGTTCGCGTAGCGTCTCCATCGAAGACACCGCCCCTATGTCAGGCATGTGCGTTTGCAAATCACATCCGTATTTAGCAACGCTTGTTTCTTAATTCCCATGCCTAAGCCAGAGTTGTCTGACCGCTGAAGTAATCTTGCAACTGGCGATCGTGGTCGTGGGACAATTCACCCAACGGCAATGAGGCTAAGGGGAAAGCCCGCACATCACGAATTTCCATCTCATCCCTGACACCGAGTGCCCCCGTTGCTTCGACCTCTACTACGATACAAATGGAATGAACTCTGCCATCCCGTTCGGGGGACGAATAAACCCCTACTAAGCGACGTACTTTCGCAACTTCCAAGCCTGTTTCTTCGGTCAGTTCTCGTTTAATCGTGGTGGTTATATCTTCGCCCCAGTTAACCATGCCTCCCGGAAGTCCCCATTTGCCATTGTCTCGTCGCCGAATTAGCACAATACTGCCATCGGGTAGCACGGGAATAATACTGGTACCCGTTACCGGATGGCGAAACAGGATACCCAATACCGTTTGTGCGAAATGCCACAATCGCTTCATAAGTTATACTTCACCCAAAAACATCCACCAGCCTATGCGAGTAGATGCAAGCACACACTAACCGAAATCAACCAGAATCAATCAACCAGAACCTAAATCAGCCAGAACTTAAGTCTGCCAGAATTGCTTCGGCATGATTGTCTGGCTTAACTTTCGTGTAGATCTTTTCAATCGTACCATCTGGCGCAATCACAAACGTGTTACGACTAATGCCCATGTATTCCTTACCCATAAACTTTTTCAAGCCGTAGCTGTCATAACTGGCAGCAACCTTACCCTCCGTATCAATTAGCAAGGGGAAGGGGAGGTCATATTTTTGGGTAAATTTCGTATGGGACTTGGCATCATCAGTACTGACACCAAAAACGACAATATCCTTTCCCTGAAAGTCCTGGTAAAAATCCCGAAAATTGCAGGCTTCTTTGGTGCAACCGGGGGTATTGTCGCGTGGATAAAAATACAACACAACCCGCTGACCTTTTAGCTCGGAGAGGGTGTGAACCGTACCTTGAGCATCTGACAGGCTGAATTCAGGTGCCGGATCGCCAACTTTAAGGGGCATAGAGTAAAGATAAACGATTGGACGCTTTCAATTATTAAGTGTTTCGTTACACTCTGTCCAGGCAGAAACTGCCTAAAAACCGTCGCACTTTATATCCCAACCATTATATGCAACCGCTTCTCTCTTGGAGGGCTTTCAACGAAACACCCACTGCCGTCGATCGCGGTGGAGCTATTTGGTTCTAGCCCAGGGCAAACCACCGAATAGGGTGAGGGCTGAGGTGAGGGTAGATCTGGCGATAAACATTGGTTGGCTTAAACAAATGACCATTAACCAATGACCATTAACCAATGACAAAGCGAAAAGTGCTGTACTTTACTTGAAGGGGAATCGTAATCAGCCTAATTCAACGTAAGTGGACAATCGAACCTAGAAAAATTGTGGCGATTATCCCTAATGCTAGTAGCACAAGCGTCAGAACCAATAACCAGTATTGGAGGGTATAAAACTTTCGTAGTTCGCCCAATGCACCCATCAAATTCTCAATATCATTTCCCTGGGTATCAACAATCAATCGGAAGGCTTTTGCCGCATCCAGCGTCCAGATACCAACAATAATGCCAACTACCCCAGAAATAATCGTACCGAGACTTCCTTTTGCCAAAGTCAATAAGCCTACCAGGAAGACCAAAGAGCCAATTGTCATTGAAAAATAACCAACAAATTGCATCTTTTTGGCAAGGTCTTTGATTAGCCCATTTTGAGACTCGTCAAATTCATAAGATTGCATGGGTGCAGCCCTCTGATTGCAGATTGCCCAGATTGTAAAACCTAATCAGTAGCCAGTGATTAATAGCTCAGTAATTTTTCCGCGCTTCCCCGCATTGGAATTAATGGCACGGGCGGCAGAAATTGTGTGAACTTTAAAGCCCTGGTAGAGCTCATGAATAAAGGGACAATCAGAGTTGGACACCATAACCTTCACGCCGCGATCGACCAGTTTGACGAAGGTATCGCGTAGCCTGATTTGATCCTCCGGGGAAAAGGAAAAACGGTTATAGGCTGTAAACTTACTGGTTTCACTAATGGGATAGTAGGGTGGGTCAAAATAAACAAAATCATTCTTTCCCCAGGCGTACTCAAGCACGGCATCAAAAGAGTATTTTTCAATTTGGGCATTTTGCAACGCCACAGAAGCGGCATATACCAGTTCTGGATCACAGATACCAGGATTTTTGTACCGACCCATCGGCACATTAAACTGGCCCTTAGAGTTTTCACGGTACAGGCCGTTAAAGCAGGTTTTATTCAGATAGATGAGCCGGGCTGCCCGTTCAAGATCGGTACCGATCGCCTGTGCCCGTACCTGATAGTAATGATCCTCACAATGGCGATCGCGGTGTTTCTGCAATTGCTGAATGAGCTCTGCTGGCCTGTCTCGTACACACCGAAAAACATTAACCAGTTCTGGATTAATGTCCATCAACAATGCTTTCTTGGGGCGCAAATAAAAGAAAATTGCCCCTCCACCTAAGAATGGCTCGTAATAGGTCGAGAAGTGAGTTGGAAAGTAGGAAATATATTGCTGGATGAGCTGCCCCTTACCTCCAGCCCATTTCAAGAAAGGGCGTGGATGTACGGACACAGGGAACTGGGTTTGCATCCCACTATGATACAAACGATTTCTGGAGTGGAGACTAAATTTTTTCAGAGAGAAGCTTCGCTCAATCCAGGGAAAGCAGACAAATTCTACTCAATGGGGAATGTCAGAACAGGTTAATACTTTAAGTACAGGAATCAAGAAATATCAGGAATCAAGTTACAAATTTAACGATGGATAGGGATGTATGGATAGGGGCAGTACTGCCCTGAGAAAAGCTTCGTCAGGTGCATACGCCCCTATGTTTGAGTTAGTCCAAGAAGGTTTCTAGAAAACAAAATACCTGTAGAGGCAGGTTTAGCAACAGAATGGCTGGCTGATGCTAAGGATTTTGCCAAAACCTACCCCGATGCCAGGTACATTTTTTCTTAGAAAGTGTCTAAGTGATAACTAACCCATTAATCGTCATACACGACATTGACGGTTACCGACTGGCTGGTGCCACCAGAGCCATAACCAGAGCCGTAGCTAGGTTGGGGCGTGTAGCTGGTGTAGTAGGGGCGGTAATAGGAGGAGTAGGATGGCCTATATTGACGACGGTAGGAACGGTTATACCGCCGATGGCAACCATAATGTCCACCACCTAACGTAGATGCTTCGGCATCGGAAAGATCTGTCAAAAGAGCAGAACTTTTCACATCTGTTGTCGATGTGTTCATGATTGACTCCTTTTGGTGAATGGGTGCAAACTGTCAACTCTTTGGCAACGCCAAACAAACCGGACTTACAGTAACCATCCTTAACTAGTGCGACTGCATGATTACCTGTCGCACCAGTCGGATTTGACCCTGGTGAAAGAGATGGTTGAAAGGCAATGGCATTACAGGCAATGGAACCTTTCAGTATCTCCCAAGGTCTTGATCTAGATTTCTGTAATCGCTTTCCTTATCCGGATGATCTGATAACCTTTAATTCACCTTATTCAGAGGATGAAGTAATTTGGAGGATGAATAACAATCTATTTCTGCGATCGCTTCGCCTTAGATTTTGATTTAGGTGGGGTGCGATGGGCACCAAAATACTTTTCACTGCGATAACGTAGCCACACCCGTAACACCTGCGGAATCTGGTCTTTTTGTGCCTTTGTCAGCGTATTGTAAAGAGCCAGGGCGCGATCGCGTTCTCCCCGACAGGCAGCATTGTTATGGGCATCCCAATAGCTCCGGGCAACCCGAATGCGGCGGCAGACTTCCTTAATTAATGCGTCTCCAGTCAGGGGGTCTTCCTGCTTTGCCATAATTTCTACGTTTGCGATCGCGGTAATGTACCAAATTTAGGTGACCAGAATTCATCACGGCTGGCAAAAAAGGCAACATCCTTACACTTACCGCGACGATTTTCTAAAAGAGAGCATCGGAGCATTTCCTTTTCCTGGCCTTCTTTAGTGTAATGGTAGCGCTCCAGCAATGCGCCACACACCGGACAGGGAAAATCCGTAAATGAAGTTGGGTCAGGAGTCCGCTGGGCATAGGGCAACTCATATCGCTGACCTTGCGGTTGCCAGAACATGACCGTTCCACAGCCAACCGCAGTACATTTCAGAAAATGATCCGCTTTTAGCTTTTTCGATTTAGATGGAACTTGAGTCATGGCAGCATTACATTTTGGACATGGAAATGCTGTTTTAATTGTGTTGGACTTAGATGACTGAGAGACTTTGGATTTACTACCAGATCGCTTACCAGATCGTTTACCAGAGTGATGACTGGTGTGACTATCAAGTTGTTGGTCTACAAGTTGCTGATCCGTTTGTTTATTTGACTGATATGTTGTCTGCTTAACAGATTGGCACTCATAGGAACTTAGTAGTTGACGAGCCTTTGTCAGGGCTGGGGCAAAATAGGATTGATGCCATCCGGTTAAATAGGTTTGCCATTCCTGCTTTCCGTGGGCAATTTGGTCAAGTGCTGCCTCCATCTGGGCTGTAAATTCGGGCTGGATCAGATCTGGTAATAATTTCTCCAATGCCCCATCCAAATCCATACCCAACTGTGTTGGTTGTAGTTTTCCCTGGGCAACCTGCACGTACCCTCGTTCCTTTAAGGTCTTAATCGTTGGGGCATAGGTACTCGGTCGTCCAATGCCGCGCCGTTCCATCAATTGCACCAGTTTCGGTTCAGTGTACCGGGGGGGCGGTTGGGTTTGTTTCTGGTCAGCTCCTGCCTGGTTCAGTTGCAATGATTGCTTGGGTTGGAGGGTTGGCAGTTGGGTATCTGCACTCAAATTATTCCAGTAACGGGTGTAGCCAGGAAACTCAACCACCTGTCCTTTTGCTTCCCAATGGACATCTCCCGATCGCGTGATTACCCGTGTCTTGCGTAAACGAGCCGGACAGCATTGGGACGCAATCGCCCGAAGCCAGATTAATTCATAGAGTCTGGTGGCATCGGCACTAAGTTGAGTTTTTAGTTGATCGGGTAAACGGTTAATATCCGTTGGTCGAATGGCTTCGTGTGCTTCCTGTGCCCCTTTGATCGCCCGATGCCGTGTGGTTTTGCCCGGTACATTGGTGGGATCATGCCGTGTGAGATACTCACGCACTGCCGCACAAAAGGGCTCTGCCAGCATCACCGAATCCGTGCGCATGTAGGTGATGTAGCCTGCCTCATAAAGCGTTTGGGCAACTTTCATCGTCTGATCTGGGCTAAATTTGAGTTTGGCACCTGCTGCCTGTTGCAACGTGGAAGTAATAAACGGTGGTGGTGGTGCTTGTTGGGTGGTTTTTCCCTCAACACTGACAACCTGGTGCGGCGTGGAACGGGCGATCGCCACTAAACGATCCGCCTCTGCCTGGGTGGTGACGCGATCGGATTCCTGCTTTTCAGTACCATCCTTGGCATCATCGGGGGAAGTCTCAGTGGTGCGATCGGTAGTGGGATCAGCAGTTGAAGTGGTTGGGTTCAATTTGGCACGATAAAACGCCTTGAATCCTTCCTGATATTCCACCCACACGCTCCAGTAGTCCTGGGGTTTAAAGACCTGAATTTCCTTTTCCCGAAGGCAGAGTAGATGCAAAGTTGCACTTTGCACCCGCCCCATTGATTTCGCGCCAATATTCAGTTGCCAAACGACGTGTTTACTGCCTTTGTAGCCCACCAGTTTATCCAGACAGTCCCGTGCCCGACCCGCAGCAATGAGGGATTAGTCGAGCGATCGCGGCTTGGCGATCGCCGCCTGAACTGCCTGCGGTGTAATTTCGCTGTAGACAACCCGACGGGGATTCTTTAGCTTTAATTCCTGCTGTAAATGCCAGCCAATGGTTTCACCTTCGCGATCGGGGTCAGTGGCGATGTAGACGGCACTCGCCTGTTTTACTGCCTGCCGCAAGTCTGCCAATACCTGCTTGCCTCTAGACCCTCTGGGGATGTAGCGACACTCAACTTTGTGATCCAGCAAGTCAAAACCAAGGGCATCTTCGCCGTCGTCTGCCAGTTCCCGCACGTGCCCCATGCTGGCTTTTACATGCCAACCAGGCCCCAAAATTTGGCTTAACTTTTTGGATTTACCGGGACTTTCAATGAGTAGCAGGTTGACCATCGAAGCAGGAAACTTTAGATCGATACAACTATAGTACATCCGATCTAAACAACGAAAGCAATCTTAATTCTTTACCCTGCTTTATCCAACTCTACCCATTCCTAAAGAGAGGTTTTCAAACTTTCGAGCAAGCCAGAACTTCTGTCTGGAGCGGGATTTAACCAATAGTTTGGTTGCTGTAAAAAAAAGTATCTAACATTACAGAGATTTAGTATGAAGCTGAATAATTGGACGAAACGGATTGCTAAAACCCTTTTTGCGCTGGTGGCGATTGCCCTGATGTGGCAAAGCTCACTCTTCCTGAATCCGGCGGCGATGGCTGCACCTACCGTATTGATGACAACTAATGCGGCTGGTCACGTTGAAGGAGCTGCCGATGAAGTCCGGAATCGTTCGAAGGATTTCATCCGCGATACAAAGCATAATGTTGAAAAAACTGCTAATCGCAATGCTGCTAAAGTAGACGAGTCAAACGATACAGGTAGCTATGCTGAGCGCAAAGCCCAACGCGATCGCGATCGGATTGAACGTCGGGCTGAAGACCATGCTGCCCGCACTGAGAAAGCAGTGGATGATTCTATGAATGCGGTGAAAGGGGTTGTTGAAAATATCAAGGATGCCTTTGGCGGTTAATCTCACGAATTAAGCTGTGTCACCTTGTTGCAGTAGCACCTGGGCAAACTTTTGCCAACAGGTGCTTTTTTTATGACAGTGGATAGGCCAGCAAATGAGCGTGGATTTAATTAATCCGCAAAACTGTATGAGCGGGTTGAGCAGGCATATCTGCATCAGCAATGGATTTGATCGCAAAACCCGCCCCTACTAAACATTGAACTGATTTAATTCCGATTTAATTCCGATTCCAAAGTTGTGAATCTGTCTAAATTAGGATTGCGCCAAACTGGGATGTTTGTGCTAGAGTTTTGGACAGTAAATTGAGTCAGTCAGCTTAATCCATTGCTTGCCAAGAGCGTGTGAGGCTTGTGCAGGTTGTGGAACGGAGGAACCAAACTTTGGGGCGAATCCTCAAGTGATTAAGTTTAAAGGCTAACTAAATTTGGTTTACCCTTTATTCCTAACCGCTTGCTGGAAGGGCATCTCTCAGCCCTAGCCCGTCAGCTAACTCCGTCAGCATTGGGGGAGGACTGAGGAGCCAGCATTCCCGTCATGGCAATGTCTCAGGCTCATCAGTGTCTCTTTGACAGAACGACTCAGTCTCGTGTACGTCCATCTGACACTGGGGGCTGAAGATGATTTTTCAGATGAATTTAGCTGCGGTTTTTGCCGCAGTTGCTCAGGCTACGTGGAAGCGATCGAAGCCGCTTCTAGTGCGGGATACGGTAATTCTGCCTGCGCTTGGCTTTTTGGGTCTGATCCTGTTGTGGTGGATTATTGCGCTGTTCCGCCGGGATTTGATGCCAACGCCACCGGAAGCATTCGTCAACAATCTGGACTTTATTTTGCATCCTTTCTACCAACGGGGGCCGGGAGATTTGGGACTGGGCTGGTTGCTAATTGCCAGTTTGCGGCGTGTCCTGGTGGGCTTTTTGCTGGGGGCAGTCGTTGCGATCCCGGTCGGTTTTCTGATTGGTATGTCACGCCCGATGATGTTGGCACTGAATCCAATTATTCAAATTCTCAAACCCGTCTCACCGCTGGCATGGTTGCCGATCGCCCTGGCAATTTTCAACCTGGCAGATCCGTCGGCAATTTTCGTGATTTTTATTACGTCTCTCTGGCCGACCATTATCAACACGGCGTTGGGTGTTTCCAGTGTGTCAAAGGATTTTATTGACGTGGCACGCGTGCTGGAAATGCCGAAATGGCGGCAGATTTACAAGATTATTCTGCCAGCCAGCCTACCGTACATTTTTACGGGATTGCGGATCAGTTTGGGGATCGCCTGGTTGGTGATTGTGGCAGTGGAAATGCTGACAGGTGGCATTGGGATTGGCTTCTTCGTGTGGGATGAATGGAGCCGATTGAACCTCAGCTCTGTGTTTCTGGCGGTGCTAGTGATTGGCGTTACGGGTCTGTTGCTCGATTTTGCCCTGGCGCAGGTACAGACATTGATTACGCATCGACGGACGACAGCTAATAGTTGATCGTCATTGGTCATTTGGTATTGGTCATTTGGCATTGGTGATTCGTCATTCGTCACTTGTATTTGACTGCAACATTTTGACCTTAGAAATGAGCCAGTTGGGCAAGGACGTTATCGAGTAGCGTTCGCATTCAACATCATCATTGGCTGGTCAATCAATAGCCAATGACGAATGACGAATGTCAAATAACAAAACATTCAAAAGATTCATTCAAACAATTAGTCGTTATGAACAAGCGTCACTGGACACGACGAGAGTTTGTTTTGGGAGCGGGTGCCACTGCGGCAACGATGGCACTGGCATCCTGCAATGTAAGTGCCGATCGCTCGGCAAAGGGGTTAACGGCAGAAGCCCGCGCCATGAAACAGGTGGTTCGCCCGGAGGATTTGGAGAAGCCAGATATTACGGTTGGTTATGTGCCAGTAAATGACTGTGCGCCCTTTGCGATCGCATGGAAAAAGGGATTCTTCCATAAATATGGGTTGAATGTGCGCCTCAGTCGGGAAGCCAGTTGGGCAACCTCCCGTGATGGCATCATCTTTGGGCGGTTGGATGCGTCACCAGTCGTCTCCGGTGCCGTAACCAATGCCCGCATTGGGGCAGAAGGTGCCCGCCATGCACCGCTCTGTGCGGGGATGACGATTCATCGTCACGGTAATGCCATGACGATGAACAAAGCCATGTGGGATGCGGGTTTGCGTCCCTGGCACGAATACAATGGCAATCTGGAAGAGTTCGGGAGACAGTTCCGTAACTTTTTTGAGAGTCAGCCACCGGAAGGGCGGGTCTGGGCGGTGGTACTCAGTTCTTCCATTTATGAGTACTTCATTCGTTACATTGCTGCTGCCGCTGGGGTAGAGCCGGATAAGGAATTCCGCATCATCATCATTCCCCCACCGCAAATGGTCACGAATGTGAGAATTGGGGCGATGCAGGGTTACATGGTTGCGGAACCCTGGAACACGCGGGCAATTACGGGTAATGCGGGGGTTGGGTTCACGTTCGCTCAGGGTAAAGAAGTCTGGTTAGGGCATCCTGATCGCCTGCTGGGTGTAATGGAAGACTTCATCGAAAAGTATCCCAAAACTTACCGCTCCCTGCTGAAGGCCATGATCGAAGCCTGTCAGTATTGCAGCAAACCGGAGAATCGGCAGGAGGTGGCTCAACTGATTACCGATCGCGCCTTTACCGGAGCGAAACCGAAACAGGGGCCAATGGAGAAATTCACCGCTCCGGCGATCGTGGGTGACTACAACTACGGTGGTTTTGATGGTAAGGATCGCACCATCAAATCTGCCGACACTACCATCTTTTTCGATATTCCCGACAATATCCCGAAACAACCGGGGGAACACTCTACGTTTCTCTGGCGATCGCGCAGTATGTGGCTCATGACCCAGGCTGCCCGTTGGGGACAGATCAAGGAATTTCCTAAAAATGCCGAAGAGTTAGCTGCTAAAGGGTGGCGAGCCGATATCTATCGCGAGGTTGCCGCCGAAATGGGGATCGAGTGTCCCAAGGACGATTTCAAAGTGGAGTCGCCGGAGGTTTTTATCGACAAAAAAGGATTCGATCCCAGTGATCCTGTTGGCTACCTGAATAGTTTCGAGATTCGTGCGAACCGTCCAACCAATATTTACTTGAGTTAGGAGCAGTCATCATGGTCAAATCAACAACGCATGCTGCTGATACCAATCCATCTGCATCCACGGAGATGGGATTTCTGGCAATCAAAAAGCTCACCAAATCCTACCCCACCCCAGATGGTGGCGAATTTGTCGTGTTGGATGACATTAATTTAACCGTCAGTGAGAACGAATTTGTCTCGTTGATTGGTCACTCGGGTTGTGGTAAATCGACCTTGCTGAAAATTGTTGCTGGATTGGAACGGGCAACGAGCGGACAGATCACCCTGGAAGGTAAGGCAATTCGTAAACCGGGATGCGATCGCATGATGGTCTTCCAGCACTACTCGTTATTGCCCTGGCTCACAGTGCGTGAAAATATCCGACTGGCAGTAGATGAGGTGCTGGATAACCTGACCAATGCCGAAAAGGGGCAAATTGTGAACGAACACCTGGCAATGGTTAACCTGACTGCCGCCGCCAATAAATATCCCGATGAGATTTCTGGGGGGATGAAGCAACGGGTGGGCATTGCCCGCGCCCTGGCAATCCGCCCCAAGATGTTACTGATGGATGAACCATTCGGTGCCCTGGATGCCCTGACGCGGGGTAAGTTGCAGAAACAAGTGCTGGATATCTGGGAGAACAATCGGCAGGCTGTCATGATGGTGACTCATGATGTGGACGAAGCTATCTACATGTCCGATCGCATCGTGATGTTGACCAACGGGCCCAATGCTCGCATTGGCGAGATTCTGGAGGTACCCTTCCCCCATCCTCGCGATCGCCAACAGTTGCGTGAATCATCGGAATACTACGACCTGCGTAACCATGCCCTGAATTTTCTCGATCGCTACTTCAATACTGACGACTGAGACCAGAGCATTCAATAATGCCACTGATTATAGGGGTGGATTTACCGCTATCGTTTGCTGCGGCTAATGATACGAGTGAACCCACCCCTACGGATTTCTCAGTATGGAGTATGTCAACTTCATCACTTCCTCAGAAATGGGTGGATCTTCGCAAAGACTAAATGAAGACTAAATTAAGCTTACTGATACTGCCTATGATGTAGGTATAAGCTTTAATTGGACATCTAACACTGTATCTACCAGGTTGTTGCGTATCTGCTAGCCACGGTATCTATGAGGGTATCAAATTTATACCTTGGCGCGGGTACTTAATGGTTTTGCCCCCGAATCACTCCGGTGTACTGCTTAGCAGGATAAATTGAAACTGTGTTTCAATTCGTCCAACGCTTAATTCCTCTTTAGGATGAGCAACACCTTTTACTGCGAATGAAAGCGATAAGTGGCCGGTTGCGAGAGCAAGGTCACTATAAAGGTATTTCTGGATGCCCTATTTAGCTGCTCATTCCGAACTCTGGTAGAGATTTGTAGTTCAGAAGTTGCAGTTAAACGGTTAAGGGCACCATACCTGGCAAGGGTTTTTACTAAGCCATTTATTGCAAATGCCCACACTTACAACTCCAGCAGCATGGCTGGTAGTTGCATTGTTTGGATCTACCTCATTTTTGCGATCGTCAGCCATGAATACACTTGATGATGCCGCCTTAATTTCAAAGTTTGTCAAGCAAGAGATCTCTCTTGCCTCCAATCAGGGTTTGCGGATTGAATCAGCATTTGACTCGGTGCAATTGATGGCGAAGCGAGGCGGGGTGGTTGCTTCGATCAAACTGGTGGAGAATGTTCCTGTTGCAATGGTTCGGTCGGGAACGAACTATGCAAGCTTAATTCACTGCATTCTCCTGGAAAACAATTTTTTGCCCATATCGGATCTAAACAATGCATTGCAGCAATATCGCAAAACGGATATACCCGCTGGCTATAAGTTGAACTGTACAGAAGCAAGGGCATTGTGGAAAGAATGGTGGACGCACATGCGCTATGCCAACCGCAACACAATTCAGATGGAATTGTTAATTGCGGTGCGGTCTACCTGGTATCCCATTCGGGAAATTGTTTGTAGTCAGGGCAACCTGTTCATTAAAACCTTAGGCAATGAATTGATTTTTGATGGCGGTGCCCAAATTTGCTGGCTTAACCGTTTGGCCACTGCTAGTGAACAGTCACCTGGAAGTGGTTCCGCACCACCGATCGCGTCGGCCCCAGCCGCACCAGCATCAACTCCAACCCGGTTACAATCGTTGTCAAGTCAACCAGCACCGCCCATTAAGAGAACTGTTGAGGCCACAACTCCAGTATCTCCGCCAACTGTGACTCCAGGGCCTGCTACAGCAGAAGTAGGTAACACCGCCTTTCGCCCTGATCTGCGCCAGGTACTAAAAATGCGCCAGGGTAAACTTTACATTACAACGGCCTTGGGTGAGATTATTGTGGAAGGAAGCAATCTCAAATTCTGGTTGAATGAAGAGACAATGGCATCTAACTCCACCAACACTGTAGATTTTAAAAGTTACCGCGATCGCGAAACTAATCCAGTCGCCAACCACATCGCCCTCTGACCCGGATTAACTTTATTACGTCGGTAGGGACGGTTGGCGTTGCTGAATATGGCTACGATTCATCTATGCATTCGCACTGTAGGGGCGGTTCGCGTTCACGTAGCCTTTCCCTGGGAGACACCGCCCCTACGGGATTCATAGTTCTGAGCAGCAATACCCGTTTTGCTACTAGTAGAGATTGCCAGATTTACGGTGGTTGACTGCTGTGACGCCTGTTGTGTCCATTACTTTGCCATTGTTGGCATAGGCGTAAATTAGCCAATGATCACCACATTCCATCCGATTTTGCACCGTACATTCCAGGTAGGCCAGGGCTTCTGTTAAAACCAGGCAGCCATTTGTCGCAAGCACTGTGTCAACGTCCGCAAAGCGATCCTCACCCGGTATCGGTGGCTTGAGGAAATAACGTCGCAGGTTGCGACCTTCCTTCAACACATTGAGGACAAACTGTTCGCCGGGATGTGCTAACACATCACCGATGCTGTCTTTGGAAACTGCTACCGTAACCCCTGGCGGATTGAAACTGGCTTGCGAAATCCAGGAAGTCAGTAGGCCAGTATTTGTCTGACCATCCTTTGCCGTTAGCACACAGAGGGAACCTGTTACCCGGCCTACCGCCTGACTGGTGCGATCGCTCTGAGCTTCCACAACCAACTGACGGGGGGCACGCACTTTCTTGGACTTTTTCACGGTCTGGACAAACTCAAACCCTGCTGCTTCACATTGGGTCAGCACCTCCGGTGTTGGCTTAAATTTGACGCGGATAGTGTCAAAGCCAAAACGATACCCCGCATCCTGAAGTTTACTTTCCAGTTGATCGACCGCCTCACCACTCCAACCATAGGAACCAAACACGCCTGCAATCTTGGTCTTAGACGCTGTTGATAGGACAATTCCCAGGGCAGTTTGAATTTGAGTCGGGGCATGTCCACCCAGTGTTGGCGTACCCATAATAAATCCATCACACCGTTCCAGAACAGCGGTAATCTCTTCCGGCGGAGTAAACTCGCAATTAATACTTTCTACGGTCGCGCCAGCGTCAGTGATCCCTTTGGCGATCGCCTGCGCCAGGGTTGCCGTGTTGCCATAGGCAGAGGTATAAAGCAGTGCCACGCTAATGTCCTGACTTTGCTGGAGTTGACACCAGGTACGGTAGTCCAAGGTCAGACGGCTGAGGCTGTGGCGCACCATTGGCCCATGGGCCGGTGCGTACATCTTCGTGGGCAGGGATGCCAGTCGATCCAGTGCTGTTTCGAGCTGGGGTACTTGAGCCGCATAGAGACAGTCAAAATAGTAGCGGCGATCGTCCTGGTACTGTTTCCAGTGCTCATCCGTAATCGATTGGTCGCAAACATGGGCTCCAAACAATTTATCGGTAAAGAGAATGCGAGTCGCCGGATCGTAGGTACAGAGCGCGTCAGGGTGACGGGGTGTGGGCACAAAGCGGAACTGCAATTCATGCCCATTTCCCAGATCGAGGACTTCCTCATCCCGCACAATATGAACTTTCAGCGTGCGATTGGCGGCATATTCAATCCCCAGATCCAGTGCCTCGTCATCGATTGTCGTAGAGGCATTCGATAATTCCTCAGCCAGTGCCGATCGCAGCGTGATTGCTCCCGGTTTGGAACAGATGACGGTGGCGTAGGGTGCCAGTGCCAGTAATCGCCGTAGGGTGGCAATGCGGTTTGGATTAACGTGACTCAAAATCACATAATTCAACCGCTGCAAGTACTGGTGTTGTTGCAATTCATCCAGAAACAAGTCAGTAAAAGACTCGCCTGGTGGGTCAATTAAGGCGGTTTCCTGCGCCTGGATCAGATAGGAATTGGCGGTTGTACCCCGTTGCCGGGCGTATTCAACCTCAAACTTCAGTCGATCCCAGGTGCGCGATCGCAACACCAGCGTATTTTCCCCAATGGGAACTGTTTGGACATCACGGGGTTTAGTGGATGCAAGGGTGACAGGGGTCATGGCAGGAGGCGAATAGGGGAAGGGGTTAGTAGTGATTGCCGACTTTACGGTGGTGAATGGCGGTGAGAGCCTCGGTACTGGAGACCCGTCCGCCATCGACATTGCTATAGACGAGCCAGTGGTCGTTGCAGTCCATCCGACTCACAACTTCACACTCCAGATAGGCCAGGGCATCCGCCAGAATGGGAGAACCGTTGGCAGCAGGATAGGTTTTGATGCCAGCAAAGCGATCGGCACCGGGCGGGAACCGCTTCAGAAAATGTTTCATCAATGGCTGGTAGTTGCCTTCCTGCAACACATTCAGAACAAAGCGATCGCCCACATGCATCAGAGATTCAATGGCACGATCCTTCGCAACGGCAATGGTGATACCCAACGGTTCCGAACTTGCCTGTGCCACCCAGGATGCCAGCATGGCGCTGGATGCCTCACCTCGCTTGGCAGTGATAATGTAAAGTCCACCACTCAACCGTCCCAACGCCTTATCCAGATCGTTGTTAAGGGATTTCATCTGCTTAATACTGCGATCGCGGGTGAGCCACTGCCCCAGGTCGGTACCCGCTTCTTCACACAGTTGGTAGGTGTTCTCAGTGGGAGTTTCCTTGATCAGGATGGGTGGAAACCCTTCTGTTAAACCCAGTTCTTGGAAGCGGTTCCGGAGTGGGTAAACCGACTCATCGTCGCCACCACCCGTTTCAAATAGACCAAACGACTGTTTATTGTGCGCCTCTGCCAGGATAGTACTGATCAACGCCTGATACGTACTCGCTTCTGATTGGGGCGGCATACCGATGACAATCCCCGCTGCCAGTGCGACTAGTTCCCGCACATCCTGGGTTTCCATTGCCCGCAGATCAGCCTGTTCGACCGCAACCCCTGTCTTGGCAATTCCCTGGGCGATCGCATGGGCGAGGCGATCGCTATGACCATATTCCTGGGTGTAGAACAGGACGACGGTGGTTTCCGCCTTGGCCTTGGCCTGACTCCATTCCTTATAAAGTCCGACTAACTCCATCGTGTGATGTTGCAGTAGGGGCCCATGCCCGGTGGCAATGAGTTTGATGGCTGGTAACTCGTTAACCCGTTTGATAGCAGACAGGACGGAACGGGCATTCGGCTCCATCAGGCACTCATAATAGGTGCGGAAGTCGGCTGCCAGCAGTTCCATGTCTTCGTCGTAGGTGCAGTCGTCGCAGAAGTGCATGCCAAATGCATCACAGGTAAACAGCACCTGGGTTTTATGGTCGTAGGTAAAAATGGTATCGGGCCAGTGCAGGTTGGGGGCAGAGACAAATTCCAGTTCGTGCCCGTTGCCGAGGTCGAGGCGATCGCCACTCTTGACCAATTTCCGTTTAAAAGGCTGGTGTACCAGATCTTCCAGGAATTGAATGGCAACCTTGGCCCCCACAACGGTTGCCTGGGGAGCCAGTTTGAGGACATCCGCAACCAGGCCACTGTGGTCGGGTTCGGTGTGGCTGATGATGATGTAATCAATCGTGGTTGGGTCAATCAACCCCGTCAATGTATCGAGATAAAGCTGACGAAACTTTTCGTGGGAGGTATCCACCAGGGCAACTTTTTCCCCCCGGATCAGAAAGGAGTTGTAGGTGGTGCCATTCTGGAGCGCAAATTCAATGTCAAAGCGATCGCGATCCCAGTCGAGACAACGAATCGTCGTCGTATCGGCGGCAATCTCAACGGTCTCTAGCGTCAGCCTGGACTCAACCTGTGGTGCGAG
>CAZGDE010000003.1:9973-25528 GCA_964524315.1 uncultured bacterium | reverse complement strand
ATGAACGACCTCCCAAAAAGTAGTGATTGCAACTTTTCCTAACCCTATTATTGGTCCAGGAAACCCAGTTTTGTAAAGTTTTGTTAGGTAAACCTACTTATCAGGTAGGCTTATAAATTAGGCTTTTTTCAATAAGACAAATAGACGGAACTAACTAGATATACGGCTGATTAAGGTTGTGACTAACTCCTGGCTGGCATTGGTAATTGGTAACTCGCGGCTGCATTGGGCACAATTCTCCCACGATTGCATAATCCACACCTGGAACACTTCTCATCTTTCCTCATTAGGGGAAGGAATTGGCGCGATCGCAAAATATGTTGATGTGACGCTGGCATCGCCGGAACTATGGATCGCTTCAGTAGTCCCTCAGCAAAATGAAATCTGGCACGACTATTCCCCGGTTCAGTTCATTACCCTGGATCAGGTGCCGTTGTTGGGCATGTATCCCACCTTCGGCATTGATCGGGCACTGGCAGTCTGGGGTGCCTTCTCCCGCTGGCAAAGTCCGGTACTGGTGATTGATGGTGGTACGGCGCTGACCTTTACCGGTGTGGATGGTGCTCGCAACCTGGTCGGTGGAGCCATTCTTCCGGGTTTTCACCTTCAGTTTGAAATGTTGCACCACTCAACGGCTGGTTTACCTCTGGTGCAACCCTCGTCCCAGTCCGATTTGCCTGATCGCTGGAATCGAGATACACCCGCTGCGATCGCCGCTGGCATTACCCATACGCTCGTAGCCGGGGTGCGATCGTTCATCACCGACTGGTGCCAACAGTTTCCTGACAGCAAAGTCGTGTTAACGGGTGGCGACGGTGAGCGACTATGCCACTATCTCACCCAATCCCAGCCTGCTTTACCCATTGAAATCACCGTTGATCCCCATCTGATTTTTGCTGGCATCCAGGCAATTCGGAGGTAATGGTAGGGGCGCAGCATTTGGCAGAAAAATTCGACTATATCGAGCAAATCTTTACCCAAATGCTACGCCCTGGAAGGTTTCGCCGTATTTCAGACCTTTCCAGACAATCGTTCTATCAATAACCAGAAATCTCGGCAGGATCGCTACACTGAATAGGTATGTGGTTCACGATCGCCCTTACTCTGTTCCTGCCCACATTTCCCTATGCCCAACTTCCAAATCCAAGCCCCCTTTGAACCGACCGGCGATCAACCGAAAGCGATCGCCCAACTGGTCAAGCAGATCAATGCTGGACATCAGTATCAGACCCTATTAGGGGCGACGGGTACGGGCAAGACCCATACCGTTGCTCGCACGATTGAAACGGTGGGTAAACCAACCCTCCTGTTGGCGCACAATAAAACGTTGGCGGCGCAGTTGTGTAACGAGTTGCGCGAATTCTTCCCCAACAACGCGGTGGAGTATTTCATCAGTTATTACGACTATTACCAGCCAGAGGCATACATTCCCGTTACGGATACCTATATTGAAAAGACCGCATCGATCAACGAAGAGATTGATATGTTGCGGCACTCCGCCACGCGATCGCTGTTTGAACGGCAGGATGTGATCGTGGTTGCCTCGATTAGCTGTATCTATGGTTTGGGGATTCCCTCGGAGTATCTGAAGGCGTCCATTCCCCTGCGGGTGGGGACGGAAATGAACCCGCGTCAGATTATCCGTGACCTGGTTTCGGTGCAGTACAGCCGGAATGATTTAGACCTGGGACGGGGGCGCTTCCGGGTCAAGGGCGATGTGCTGGAAATTGGTCCCGCCTATGAAGATCGGATCATTCGGGTGGAATTTTTTGGCGATGAAATTGATGCCATTCGCTACGTCGATCCGGTGACGGGTGGCACGTTGCAAAGTCTGGAAGGGGTCAACATCTATCCCGCCCGTCACTTCGTCACACCGGAAGATCGGCTCCAGTCTGCCTGTGAGGCGATCGAACTGGAACTGAAGGAACAACTGGAGGACTTTGAAAAACAGGGTAAACTCCTGGAAGCGCAACGGTTAGAACAACGCACCCGCTACGACCTGGAAGTATTGCGCGAGGTTGGTTTCTGCAATGGGGTGGAAAACTATTCGCGCCATCTGGCAGGACGGGAAGCCGGGGCACCACCGGAATGTTTGCTCGATTACTTCCCGAAAGACTGGTTACTGGTGATCGATGAGTCCCACGTGACGTTGCCCCAGTTGCAGGGGATGTATAACGGCGATCGCTCCCGTAAAATGACCCTGATTGACCACGGATTTCGCCTGCCCAGTGCGGCTGATAACCGTCCCCTTAAGGCGGAGGAATTTTGGGAGAAGGTGAATCAGTGCATTTTTGTGTCTGCCACACCAGGTCTGTGGGAACTGGAAATGTCCGGTGGCAAGTTTAATACCCGAACAGATAATAAGAAGGAAATAAGATCCTACAAGCCCGGAACGGGGCGGGTGGTGGAGCAGGTGATCCGTCCCACGGGTGTACTCGATCCGGAGATCTTCGTCCGTCCCACGCAGGGACAGGTGGATGACCTGTATGGTGAAATTCAGGAACGGGTCAAACGCAATGAACGGGTACTGGTGACGACCCTGACGAAGCGCATGGCAGAAGACCTGACCGAATACTTCCAGGATCGGGGGGTTCGGGTGCGTTACTTACACTCTGAAATTAACTCGATTGAACGGATTGAGATTCTGCAAGATTTGCGGGATGGCAATTTTGATGTGTTGATTGGGGTCAACCTGTTGCGGGAAGGGTTAGACCTGCCGGAGGTTTCCCTGGTGGCAATTCTGGATGCGGACAAGGAAGGCTATCTGCGGGCAGAGCGATCGCTGATTCAAACCATCGGTCGGGCCGCCCGTCACGTTGAGGGGCAGGCGATCCTCTATGCGGATAATATGACCGGCAGTATGGAACGGGCGATTTCTGAAACGGAACGTCGCCGTGCCATTCAAAAGGCATACAACGAAAAGCATGGGATTACGCCTAAGCCAATCATCAAAAAATCGGGGAACTCCATCCTCTCGTTCCTGGAAGTGTCCCGGCGGCTCAATGCCCACGAACTGGATCAGGCATACGAACAATCGAGTGATTTGCCTCTGGAAAATATTCCCGAACTCATCACCCAACTGGAAGCGCAAATGAAAGAAGCGGCGAAGAAGCTGGAGTTTGAGGAAGCCGCTAAGTTCCGGGACAAGATCAAACATCTGCGGGATAAGTTACTGGGGCGATCGTAATCTGCCGCCAGTAACCCTGCTTTAGATGATGAATGGTTCCAGATCATATTCGTGCCATTGCCGCTGGTAGCGTTCTGAAACGAATGGACGCACGACGAATTTGGGTGGGCTTCCTGCTTTCACGTCAATCCGCAAGCCCGAGTAGGGCCGTCGTTTGAGCGAACCCTGGCCCGTTCTGCCCACAAAGAGCAATGACTTTGCCACAGTGCGACGGACACCGTCTACGAGCTCGGTTAATTCGGGGCCTTCCTCCCGTTGTCGCCGCAGGCTATAGCCACTACCACCACAAATAATCCAGTTCAGATGGGAATCGGCATGGCCGGTGTCCAGCGTTTGCAAGTGTTCCAGACAGTGTGCGTGGCCATTCAATACCAGATTAACCACTGATCGCCCCTGGAGGCGATCGCCCACCGCTGCCGCAACCGCATCCAGGACTCGCCGCAAATTATGACGAATAGCCAGGGTTTGCGCCTGTTGCCATTTCGTTGCTTCGGTTACATAGGGGGGATGGTGGAAAAACAGCACCCGTCCCCGTGCCGATTCATCTTGCCAGGACTGGATCAGGCGCGTTTGTAGCCATTCCAATTGGGCCCCATCGATGGGGGCCGGTTTACCCTGAGAGGCCAGCTGTTTTTCTAAGTCTCGACGCATCTCCTCCAACTGTTCTACCTTGGCCCGTAAGTCATCTAACTGTTCTGCCTCAAGGGGTTGGCTGGGGCTTAACTTCGCTGATTCCCCAACAATATCCTGCATTTGCCGGTCAATATCCGCCAGTTGCAGTTCCAGTTGACGGCGGTAATTATCGCCCGCAGGGGTTGTTGGTAATGGTAAGGGGGCGTTGAAAGTATTGGAATCGAGCGCAAAAAAATCAATGCCGCCGATTCGAAAGGTGTAATAACGGTTTGGCAAACGGGTAAAAATGCCAGGTTGGTACCGCAAACAGCGACCAGTGGCACCGGGACAGGTATAGTGCCGATCCAGATGCGCTTCTAAAGCGGCGGTGGGTTGGATCCCTTTCAAATAATCCAGAAACGCCTGGGCGTAGACGTTTCCCTGACCAGATCCCTGCCAACCCACATCCAGATCTAGGCGCGATTGTAGTAACTGGCGAATGGGTCGGGTTACCTGTGCAAGCAACCCGTAGAAGAGTGGCAGATCATAATAGTCATGGTTACCCGGAACCGGGAAAAAGGGCAGATTGAATACCATACGGTCATGGGCAATTCGCTGGAAGTTATCGCCGCCCACCAACAATTCCCGATAGGGTTCAATAAAGTTTTTGGGATAAAACTCGTTAGAGCCAACCAGGTAAACAACATCACCTGTATGAAGTACAAAGCGGCATTTGGCCCGGTGCTGTAACATCGTTTCGGCAATTTGTCGTTGGGGATTGTGTCCCCGGTGCGGGCCAGAACCACTATCGCCAATCACGAGGAAGGAAAACTCATTGCTGTCTACCTGCCCATCATCCAAAACAAATCGGGTCTGGTCGATGCCCCGTTGCCGAATCGGGGGTTCTTGCCAGCGCGATCGCTGTTGCATTTTCAGAATTTTAGTAGCGATCGGGGGATCAACAACAAATGACATCAGGAATTGGGGGTGAGGGAATAGGGGGTGAGGTCATTCAGTTTACTTGGGTTTCACCGTTGTGATCGCCGGTTTAGCCTGATCCCAACTTTTCTGGCTGCATTCAGGATGGCGACTCGTAACTGATGCTGTCTTCCATATAGCCGGGTGGTTCAACATGAATCATGACCCGTGTCGGGCTGAAGCGTTCTTCCAACCGTGCTTCGACTTCCTCAGTAATGTTATGGGCTGTTTCCACATCTCTGGCATCTACTATCAGATGCATTTCAATAAAAGTTTGCCGTCCAACGACGCCTCTGGAGGCAATGTCATGGCAGTTAAGGACCCCGGGCACCTGGGTCGCGATCGCATGGATAGCTTCGGGGGCGATCGCCATTTCGTCTACCAGCCAGGGCAAATTATCCCGAATTACACTCCAACCGCTCCAGAACACCAGCAATGCCACCGGAAAAGCCAGCACCACATCTAACCACTGAAAATCCCAGATCCAGATGCCAATTAGACCACCCATCACACTGATCGTGACCCAAATGTCACTCATTGTGTGTTTCGCATCGGCGATCAGAATGGGGCTGTGTACCCGATACCCTATATGGCGCTCATAAAAGGCAACAAAAATGTTTACACCCAGTACGATTAGCAAGATCCAGAGTTCATTCGCCGCGATCTTCACGGGTGGGTGGTCAGGGGCCAGAATGCGTTCGATCGCTCCCTGCAAAATTTCAAAGCAGGCAATTCCCAGAAAGGCGGCAATGCCCAGGGCACCAACCGCCTCAAATTTTTGATGTCCATAGGGATGGTCGCGATCGGGCTGGGGCGAGGAAAAGCGACTGGCAACCAATCCCAAAATGTTATTGGCACTATCGGTAATGCTGTGAAGCGCGTCCGCTAACAGACTCAAAGAACCGGTTAGCCAACCTACGACTGCCTTCAATATCATCACAAACAGGTTTAATAGCAAGGTGATGATGAGTACCCTGCGAACCGCTACCCGATTATCAATAACCACCATATTTTTGCCCTTCCATGCTGCCTTTGCTGTCTGGCGGTGCTGATTCGGAATATGAATTAAGCGTTAGAGGCATTGAAACTTGTTTCTATTCATACTGCTTTCAGCACCGCCTATTTTCTGTCTCTCAAGGCATATTTCCTGCCCCTTAGTGTACCGCTTCGGTTCCCCTCCCCAGTACCATGATGATCAAGGTTTACGCAGAGAACTATACGCAGGGAATAACGAATGACTCCTTCTCAATTAACCCTCAACCTGGTGGAAGGTTCCGTCGCATTCAGCTTTACCCCCCAGGCAGCCCAGGAGTTAAAAACAACGCTTAACCAGTTAATGCAAAGTTTGAAGGCAACTGCAGCGACCAAAGCGGCTCCGGGCAGCCGGGCCACACCTCAGGCACCGATGGAATACCAGTATATGGGTGATATTTTTCTTGAGATTTTCTGTAATCCTAATATTTGGTCATCTCCATTTGCCGCTAAGGCATTGGTTACCCTGCGGGACGACCGGATTCGTCTGACGACTGAAGCAGAACTCAGCCGTTTGGTAGAGGATGTCAATCAATACCTGGAGCAGGTTAGTTAGTGAAACTTTACACTATGGATTACAATCGAGGCACTTAAGCCACCCTGGGGGATTTAATCGGCTGACAGTTGGTTAGGCTTGACATCAGACGGTTGACGTTAGTACGGAGATACTATTAAATGAATTCTGAAACCCTCATTCATATGCTTCAGAAAAGCTTTCGCGTCACCCTCGGCGCGACATCCTCTCTGATTGAGGTGCTTCAAGACCCACAAAAGCGCAACGAAAATCTGACCAAACTCCAACAGGAATGGAGCCAATTGTCAGAAGAATGGGCAGATAAAGGTGCTGTGACTGAGCAGGAAGCCCGTAACTTTGTCGACAATTTGTTGTCCCAACGTTCTGGTACAGGCACAACGGCAGCTTCTTCCTATGCCAGTTCAACCACAACTCCTACGGCTTCCCCTGATATTCAGATAGAACTACAGGAATTGACGGCTCAAATTGCCGCTATCCGCACAGAACTGGAGAAATTGAGGAATCCAGAATCTCCTACTTAAGGGTATATATGTCAGGCGATCCTGAAAGGTTTCGCACCATCATCTACTTGAGTAAATGGTGGTGCGAAATAGCAGCATTGAATGAAATGCAGTTTCAATTCATCCAATGCTGCATTGATTATTTACGATCAGCAAGGCCAGGCTTTAATCGTTGTCCCACTCTTCACGACCCATCAGGTCACCAACTCGATCCCTCAACAGGAAGTTGCAACGTTCGAGCTCTTGCTCGATACAGGCCCATTCCCGTGGTGGAATGAATTGGCAAAGAATGTAGATAGGCTGGTGGCGGCTGACTAATCCTTTACGAACAAGCTCGCGAGCTTCGTCCTGGATAACCGTCAGAGAGTATTGCGTAGACTGAAGCATAATCACCCTTCTAAGCTTGTCAATGAATCTTTACTGGAGGCGGGAACGCTAACGTTCAGGGTTACGATTGCGGAGCGGAGGCTAAGGGATGACGTCAAAATTATCAAAAGGCTTAAGGAAAAATTCGCGAAGCTAGACTTCAGACACAAATTAATTTGTAGTTATCTATACTGAACCTTACCCATTTTCGCGTCTAGCTACCTCGAATTTTATTAAGAACCGTTGAAAAAGTCATTAAACCTTGACTAAGTGCATCCTAAATAAAAAGCTGGTACATCTACCAAGAGGCATATGTGGGGCAAAGTTGACGGTTTTGGTTCATATTCGAGTAACAAAAACAGTGCTAATAGTTACTTTTTGTTATTTTCCTTCACAGAATTGTACCCTCATTTATGGCATTTATTACACTGATTGCTTTTGCCGCTGTTGACTCAGTTCGGTAGCCAGGTGGAGAGCGGCGATCATGCTGGTGGCGATCGCTATGCCCTGACCGGCAATGTCAAAGGCCGTGCCATGATCGGGCGATGTTCGCACAAACGGTAACCCAATCGATGTATTAACGGCCCGATCAAAGGCCATCAGTTTGACGGGAATCAAACCCTGATCGTGGTAGAGCGCCAGGTAGGCATCGGCAGTTGCTGGCAGGGGGGGGAGGTCAGATTCCTGCTGGCAGTGAGGGCCGTTACCAAACCATGCCTGCCCCGGTGTCACCCAGAGGGTATCGGGTGGGACAGGCCCATTTAGCTGCACCTGGGGCAGACGGGCGCGGCTTTGTTCCAGCCAGGGGATTAACCAGTCCTGTTCTTCCTTTCCCAGTTGTCCCTGTTCGCCACTGTGCGGGTTCAACCCCGCGATCGCAATGGTTGGTTTCACCACACCAAAGTCCTGTCGTAAACATTCCACCAGCAGATCCAACTTACGTGTTAGCAACTCCGGATTGAGCGCCGTTGCTACCTGGTAGAGCGGTATGTGGGTTGTTGCCAGCAAGGTGCGTAATGTCCAACCCGTAAAGGGAGATCGCGCCACAAATAACATGCCAAATCGTTCCACGCCTGCCATTTCGGCCAATAGTTCAGTCTGTCCAGGGTAATGATGCCCGGCAGCTTTCCAGGCTGACTTGGCAATGGGAGCCGTAACGATCCCATTAAACGTACCATTTAAGGCGTGGGCGATCGCTGTTTCCAGATAGCGGAAACTCAGTTCACCACTGGCGGCCGTTTCCTTGCCTAAAACCACCTGCGGTTCTAACGCACTGTTACTAACCTCCACCAGAGTCAGGGTATCGGGATGGGCGAGAGGGGTGGTGGGGTTGCGCGATCGCACCTGTTGGTAAGTCTGGTGTAGTAAGGTGCGGCTACCAATGACGGTAATTTCAGCGGTTTGGGCGATCGCCTCATCTGCCAGTGCCTTTAATACCACTTCGGGCCCAATTCCTGCTGGATCTCCGATGGTTACGGCTAAGCGGGGACGAGAATTGTTCATTTCAGGCATAGCATCTCACAGGAAAGTGTTGGCAAACTGGTTTAAAATGCTTCTGGCGACTCATAACGAATACGCGATCTCAAGGGAGAACAACGCATGGGCGAAATTTTTAATGCAGCGATCCTGGCTTCCAGCCTGATTCTGGTTGGTTTGAGTTTAGGTTTTCTGATGCTCAAAATCCAAGGTGGCGAAGAGTAATTCTAGCCTCTGACTTACGGGCATTTGGTGTAGCTGTTATTTGTCGTTTGTCATGGTGCTTGCCAACCAACCAGTGACAGATGACTAATGACAGCTAGCTAAAACAGCTGGCTTAAAGATATAGCTAAGAGAGAGATAGCTGAAGCCTAAATAGGCTTACTGAAATTCCCTGTGAGCTTGTTATTGATCAGATTTAGCTGAACTGCAAGGTATTTCATCGGGCGTGGCATTGCTGGGCCCTTACTGTTGATACCTAATCATCCGCTTCATCGAGATGTTCAGCAACTTCCCGATACAAATTCAGGACGTGGCTATCTTTCAGATAATAAAACACATTGCGTCCCTGTTTCCGGTAACCTACTAACCGCATCGTCCGTAGGGCGCGCAGTTGGTGTGAAACTGCCGACTCGCTCATTTTTACTACCGCTGCCAGGTCACACACGCACAGTTCCTGGGCTGCCAGAGCTGACACAATCCGCAAACGGTTAGCATCACCCAGCAAGCTGAAGAACTCGGCCATCCGTTGGGCTTTCTCAACATTCAAAATGTCACGGTGGAGTTGCCGGACATGATTCAGGTCTATGGGATGCTGAACTGCGCAGTTTAGCTCATCCGCCGATCGGGATGGTGGTACTGCAAGATCCGCAGGCGTGGCAGATTCAGAACTGGACATAGTAAATACGCATGGATAACAGCAGGGTGGGGAATGACGGTGCAACAGCTAACAGTGCCGCGTCACAACTATCAGTTTATTCCCAGCCTATCTTAGTCAGCACAGTTCGTCGCAGGCTTTTTCCAGCGCTTACAACCCCCTGCTTGGCCGACAAGCGGAAACGTCTATATGTGAAGAAATTGTTGTTAATCTCACTTTCTTATAGAAATCAGGGCGGGTTTACGGTGATTTCTGATAGAATCTTACGAAAAGTTAAGAAAACACACTACTTTCTAATGAACTTATTAGTCGTGGGTGCCACAGGTACCTTGGGTAGACAGGTTGTCCGGCGGGCGTTGGATGAGGGGCATCAGGTGCGCTGCCTGGTTCGTAGCTTTAAGAAAGGCGCATTTTTGAAGGAATGGGGCGCAGAGTTAGTCGCTGGTAATCTGTGTGAGCCTGAGTCGTTAGCACCAGCGCTGGAAGGAATTACCGCTGTTATTGATGCTGCTACAACACGGGCAACCGACTCGCTCAGTTTCCGTCAGGTAGATTGGGATGGCAAAGTAAATCTAATTAATGCGGCAAAAGCTGCCAATGTGGAACGCTTTATTTTCTTTTCTATTCTGGATGCTGAAAAGTACCCAGAAGTGCCGTTGATGGAAATTAAGCGATGCACAGAGGCATTTTTGGCTGAATCGGGGCTAAATTATACAATTCTGCGGCCCTGCGGTTTTATGCAGGGTTTAATTAGCCAGTATGCCATTCCGATTCTAGAAAATCAGGCGGTGTGGGTGATGGGAGATACATCACCGATCGCCTATATGGATACCCAGGATATTGCTAAGTTTGCTATCCGGGCATTGGGTGTCCCGGAAACTGGTAAGCGCACGTTTCCCGTCGTTGGTTCCCGTGCCTGGGGAGCCTACGAAATTATTCGTCTATGTGAACGGTTATCAGGCCGGGAAGCAAAGGTATCACGGATGCCCATTGGTTTGTTGAGAGGGGTGCGGGGAGTAACGCGCTTTTTCCAATGGACATGGAACGTATCGGATCGGTTGGCATTTGCCGAAGTCGTTGGTACGGGTAAAGCGTTGACTGCACCGATGGATGAAGTTTATACGGTGTTTGGGTTAGACCCCAAGGAAACGACTGCACTGGAAGCTTACATGCAAGATTATTTCAGCCGCATTCTGAAAAAGCTGAAGGAAATTGACTACGAAAAGTCCAAGAAATCAAAGAAAAAAGATCCGAACCAGCGGACTTATCCACGCTTTTGATGGGATACTCTCTATCCCTGGCCGGGGGAAGAGCCCTTTCTAGACACTGCTTGATGATTTATTTGGGATTGGGAGCCTTATCATAGATTGCTATGTAGGGCCTAACTTTACTCAAATGTTGATCAGCCAAATCCTCGGATAGCCATACGTCTGAAAACGTTGGCTGAATACTTCTCCAGGAAGAACGATTCAGCTCACCAACAGGAGATGGTATAGTCCCTATTACTCATTTATCTGCCCCAATACATTCTTTACCGTGCCTAAAGCTGGCATTATTTACAACGATGCGAAACCAGCCGCTTGTCGAATTGCTGAGGAGCTAAAGGACAAGTTGAGTGCGTGTGGCTGGGACGTTCACCTGGCAACAGGCATTGGTGGCATTTTGGGTTACTCCAGCCCAGAACGCCCGGTTTGTCATACACCCATTCATCTCCTGAATCCACCTGGATTTGACCAGGATATGGAATTCGCAATTGTCCTGGGAGGTGATGGTACTGTCCTGGCTGCATGCCGTCAGTTAGCACCCCATGGAATTCCGGTATTAGCGATTAATACCGGGCACATGGGTTTCCTGACGGAGACCTATGTGAATCAGCTACCCCAGGCGATCGAAGCCGTACTGTCAAATCGCTACCAGGTAGAGGAGCGAGCCATGCTGATGGTACAGGTGTTCCGTGACCATAATCTACTATGGGAAGCCCTTTGTTTGAATGAAATGGTGATTCACCGGGAACCATTGACCAGCATGTGCCACTTTGAAGTGGAAATTGGCATGCACGCGCCAGTGGATATTGCGGCGGATGGACTCATAATTTCAACTCCTACTGGTTCAACAGCCTATTCCCTATCGGCGGGTGGCCCCGTCGTGACACCGGGAGTACCCGTGTTGCAATTAGTTCCTATCTGCCCCCATTCGCTGGCATCACGGGCACTGGTATTTGCTGACAGTGAACCCGTCACAATTTTCCCGGCGAACCCGAACCGTCTCGTGATGGTGGTGGATGGCAATGGGGGGTGCTACATTTTGCCTGAAGATCGGGTACATCTGCGGCGATCGCCCTACCTGGCTCGATTTATTCGCCTGGGCCCACCAGAATTCTTCCGCGTTTTACGTGAAAAGCTGGGTTGGGGGCTACCGCACATTGCGAAACCAACTTCAGTGGAGTTGCCTTAAGAAGGGGGAATAGATAAGTTCGATATCGGGTAGAGGCGGGTTTTGCGGTCAAATCCATTGTCGAGTGCAGATGGGCCTGCTGAACCCGCTCCTACAGTTTGTGGTTGCTTCTTTAAGAGGGGCGGCGATTACGCCAAGCTGCTTCTACAATGGAATTTTTCACTTCTAGTTGTCGGTTATGTTACCCAGGGAAGACCTCTTAAAAGGTGTCGAAAACCGTGAAACGGTCGCGCGTGTGATTGATCGGGCTGAGCAGGCGATTAAAACCTGGGAGGTTACCTGTAGTGACTTTCTCTCGCCACCGGAATATACCGAAGTGCAGCAAGCGTTTGGCCGCTTGACGGAAGTGCATCTGGTTGCCTGGGGCGGTTATCCGCAGGCAGAACGGCAACGGTTGGCGATCGCCCGCACCGATTTACCCCTTGACCCCGCCCAGGTAGATGTCGCTGCTCTGAGTATTGTCGGGAACTTTTTGTTTGACCTGGCAACCCATCGGGATTTTTTAGGGGCAATTCTGGGGACTGGGATTGAGCGCGGCAAGGTAGGCGACATTATTGTCCTGGGTGAGCGGGGGGCACAGGTGGTTGTTGTGCCAGAACTGGTCGATTTCCTGGCTATGAACCTGACCCAGGTGCGATCGGTACCCGTTAAGACTCAACTGATTGAGCTGGGCGAATTGCAGGTACGGGAACCCAAGAAAAAGGAGATGACGACGGTGGAAGCATCCCTCCGCCTGGATGCGATCGCCTCTGCTGGATTTGGCATGTCTCGCAGCAAAATGGCAGAAATGATTACAAGTGGTGATGTGCGCGTGAACTGGAAGGAAACAAACAGTGCCAGCTACCAGGTCAAATCAGGCGATTTGATTGCCATTCGCGGCAAGGGACGGGTAGAGGTGGGCGATGTGGCAATTACCAAAAAAGATCGCTATCGGGTGCAACTGACCCGGTTTGTTTAATTGCAATTGAGGTGGGGTTGGGGTGAGGGTGTACCAGTTGCGCCAAAAATGGGGGTTGGATCGAGGCCGGTAATTTGGTGAAATTGGGCAGGGGCGATCGTGCTGACCACATCATTGTTTTCCCAGGACTGTAGTAGTTCCTGTACCTGAACGAGGAACTGACACCCGCGCGTCATGGGTACCTGCAACCAACAATCCACCAAAATTTCCACTAATGCCAGTTCAATTAACGGGGAAGGATACACCCTGAACAAACCATCTAAATAGCTATCAAATGCTCCTGTATCCGAGCCATTTAATTGATAACTACTGATGATATGTTTGACCCGTTGCTGATTCAGTTGTTCTAACAGTTCCATCGATCGCCTCGATTTACAAGCACACCATTACTACTTATGCAGTTCTCCCATGTTAGCGGCGAAAAAAAGAATGGATAAAGATACTGCGCGAAGGAACAGAAATGTCCGGCTAGTTATATAAGATTGATGCAAGTTATATAAGATTGACGAAGGCAAAATCTGCCTGACTTACACCCTTTCCTTCCGGTCTGACCTCAATCCCATTTTCCCCATGACGCATCAATCTCTGGTACCCGTAATTCTGGCAGGTGGTAAAGGCGAGCGGTTCTGGCCCCTCAGTCGCAAAAATCGTCCCAAGCAATTTCTCAGTCTGGATGGTAGCGGTAGAAGTTTGCTGCAGGCCACCGCAGAACGGCTGTTGGCGATCGCCGGTGGTTGGCAATCCGTGTATGTGGTGACGGCTTCCCATCTGGCAGACGGTGTCCGGGAACAATTGCCAGACTTACCAGAGGCAAACCTGTTGGTCGAACCGGAAGGTCGTGATACGGCTCCGGCTGTTGCCTGGAGTACCCTGGAAATTGCCCAACGGTATGGGCGGGATACGGTTTTAGGTTTCTTCCCGGCTGACCATTGGATTGCGGATGAAGCAACCTTTCAGGCAACCCTGACTGCTGCTGCCCAACTGGCAGCCCAGGAAGCCGCCATTGTGACCCTGGGTATTACCCCCGCCTTTCCTGCCACGGGGTATGGCTATATCCAGCAGGGGGAATCTGTGGGTGAGTATGGCACAGAGAAAACGTTTGCCGCCTATAAGGTCGATCGCTTCACAGAAAAGCCCAATTTGGCTGCCGCAAAGGAATTTTTAGCAACCGGCAAGTTTAGCTGGAACAGTGGCATGTTCATCTTCCGGGCTGGTGTTGCTCTGGATGAATTACTCATCTATGCGTCAGAAATTATTGGACAGCTAGAGGAAAAAGGGATTGCCGCTTATCCTGATTTGCCTAAAAAAAGTATTGACTATGCCCTGATGGAAAAAACCCAGCAAGCTTATGTCATGCCCGTGGCGTTTGGGTGGGATGATCTGGGTGACTGGAATGCGATCGAACGGTTACTCAAGGGCGACAACCCTAATGTGGAGTTAGCCCGCCACGTGGGACTGGATACGCAGGGTGCCCTCTTTTATGCCACCGATGAAGATGACCTGATTGTCACTATCGGTCTGGAAGACACCGTCATTGTGCGGGATGGTAAAGTCACCCTGATTGTCAAAAAAGACCGTACCCAGGAAATTAAGCAGGTACTTAAGGAAATTCAGTCTGACCCGCAATTCAAAGATCTGCTTTAAACAACCTGTTTTGAACAACCTGTTCGAGCATTTAGTTGTTAAGTTTTAGATGTGATTGAACACTTAACAACTACTGCCCCATGTTTTCACGCATCGCCCAATCCAGTGCCCGTCAACGCGAAATTGCTGAAGTTGTTCTCCGGCACGGTTGGGGTTACATGCGGCGATTGTTAACAGGGACAAGAGCGGAAGAACCACAATTACCACCCCCTGCCGTTTTACGAAATATTCTGGTTGATTTGGGGCCAGTTTACGTCAAGATTGGGCAATTGCTCAGTACCCGGCCTGACCTGTTACCACCCGAATATATTGCCGAATTGACGGCACTGCAGGCAGAGGTTCCTCCCGTTGCCTGGCAGGATGTGGAAACGGTCATTCGGCAACAATTGCACCAACCCCTGGAAGAGGTTTTTTCGACCATTAATCCCCAACCTGTAGCTGCCGGGTCGATCGCCCAGACCCACCGGGCTACCCTGATTGATGGACGGGAAGTTGCCCTCAAGATTCAACGTCCCGGTATTGATGTGACGATTGAGCAAGATGTTGCCCTGATTCGCAGTCTGGCTGATCTGGTTTCCCGCACGAATTTTGGCCGCTACTATGACCTCAAGGCACTGGCTGCCGAGTTTGCCAGTTCGCTCCGTGCTGAGTTAGATTTTTCCCAGGAAGCATCCCATACTGACCAGTTGCGCCGCAACCTTGCCCATAGTCGCTGGTTTGAACCCGATCGCCTGGTGATACCCGAAATTCACTGGCATCTGACGACGGAAAAACTGCTGGTGATGGAATGGTTAGATGGTACGCCATTACTGCTGGCAAACTTTACTGGAGTTGGCTATGCAGGCGATCCGATGGCAGAGAAACAGGCGATCGTTAGCCTGCTCATTCGGGCATTTTTCCAGCAAATTTACATCGATGGCGTGTTTCATGCTGACC
>CAZGDE010000003.1:0-9963 GCA_964524315.1 uncultured bacterium | reverse complement strand
CCCCCGCACCCAACAGGTATTAACCGAAATGCTACTGGCAATGGTTAACCTGGATGCCCAACGCTGTACCCAACTAACCTTACAACTGGCAGAGTCGGTGCAACCCGTCAACCTGGCCCGGTTAGAAAGCGACTACGATCGCCTGCTACGACGCTATTACAACCTCAATCTGGAACAAATTAGTTTCAGCCAACTCTTTTACGAGGTGCTGCAAAAAGCCCGTGCCAACCACTTGCGGATTCCCGGCAACATGGGCTTGTACGCCAAGACACTAGCTAACCTGGAAGGAGTTGCCCGTGTCCTCGACCCACAATTTAACCTGCCCGATCAGATCAAACCATTGATGACCGATCTGTTCCGGCGGCAGTTGGTCGGTGAGGCTCCTGTGCAGGCATTGCTACGCACGGCACTCGATCTAAAGGCGTTAGGGTTGCAATCTCCTCGCCAGGTCGAATTGTTGCTTGATCGCATCACCACTGAAACTCTCCAGTGGAACTTTGCGATTCGGGATCTGGACTCCCTTCGACGAAGTATTGATGATTCAGCGAATCGTTTGTCCTTCAGTATTCTGGTTGGTTCGCTCAGTATGGGGGCAGCATTGATCCTGGCCAACGATCGCACCGGACGATTGTTTTGGGTCAGCAGTGGGTTGTTTTTCTTCGCCAGTTTTCTTGGACTCTGGCTAATTATCAGTATTTTGCGATCAGGTCGTTTGCGTTAGATCATATTTCCAGGTCAATTGTCCAATAATCTCGATGCCATTCAAGGGCTTCTTGACGTGGATTGTACTGTTCTTGCGTGGGTAAAAGTAGCCTTGCCCCATTGAATGCGCTCATGGGGCGAGTTTCGATTGGAGCTTCTTCATGGAAGCGATCGCGAGGGACAATAATCCTATAGTCTTTACCAATGCCAAACCAACCGTGATCAAATGCCCAATGATGGTTCTTACACAGGGCTAAACCATTGTCAAAGCGATTGTCTCGAAACTGTGAAAAAGGCTTGATATGTGCCCCATCAACAATATTTTGACTATCTTGACTGATGATCTTTAATCTACAAAACGCACAACGGTAGTCATAAAGCGATACAACAATCTTCCGGAAAGCTGCATCTCTAACGATTGTTTTCTCTTCGTCCTCTAATTCTTCAACTTGGTAAACGGCTCCACCTTTTTCAAAGAGACGTAGTTGAATATCCTGGAATGCATCAACGTTGAGTAGTTTGCCAATTTCGTCATCTTTCCCTTGAAACCACTTTTGAACCAGGATTGTAATCAAACTAGCTCTTGCTAAAGAATCCTGCAGTAGTTCAAACAACGGGTCATCAATATAGGCATAATTGATTGCATTTCTCAGTGTTTCGAGGTTTCTAGGTCTGTTTCTAGAGGCGATTACAGCTTCATAACCAGGATTGGAAACAAGATGCCAGAATTTGTCGCTTGTTAGATGAAAAAATGGTAAAGAAATATCTGAACGATGATTGTCTGAACCGAGATAGCCCCAGTATTTTAGGAATGTAGAGATGAGTTCTGGAGTTAGATAAATTTTATTTTGCTTTATCTTTTGATGTGCAATCAGTTCGATGACAGATAGAACCAGAATGGGTTTGTGAGGCGCAACACCATGAGCGCGATCGACTCTTAACCGCACAAACTTGGTGGAGTAATAAACCAAGGTTTCAGGATCGAGCAATGGCAGACTTCATCTAGACACAAAATCATGATACCTGTGCCTGAATGTTCTGTTACACATCTTTTTGCTTAACTTTAAGATTGAATCAGGAGGTTAGTTGAAGGCAAAATTCAGCGTTGGGATGCTCATCATTTCTCCTGGATTCGAATCTGGCAGCAAAGAGGAGCATGTCACCTTTGCAAGTTCGTGATTTTAAAGCATTTTTACCATCAGGACGATTAATAATCACTGCGTCACCTATTGCAGCTAGGCGATCGCACAATTTCCAACTTACGTGTATATGATAGTTTTTTTGAGGGCGTAAGAGGTGCGATGGTATTTCCCTTGCACACCTCTTACCATCACTCATTTTGCCGTATAGGCAATAGCGCATCCAGAATTTGGTCGTGTTTTAGACTGGTGTTTCAGTTATGCTCAATCCACTATAAATCTGGTATTGGGCATATCGAAACATATATTTCTAATTCATTACCAAATTAATCTAGTTGTGTAGCCTTTTCTCAATCATTCGAATCTCGTGTTTGTTGCATTGTCGTTTATAGGCGGGATAGAGCTGATCGCTGTACCCCTTATAGACAAGTCCAACCTTATACAGTACATCAAAGACGATTCCACTTGCAGGCACTTCTTCATAGGTAATTAAGTACCAGATGCCATTGATTCTGTGATACTGGTGAAATTTATCCAGGTTAATGACATCCAAGTCTTCTGTTTTCGATGAAGTCGCGATCGCTTGAGAAAGCGTATCCTTTGTATCACAAAGAATGCCTGTTTCAGGATGCACATAGAGTTGAAGGTAACTCCAATTGGGCAAACGAAGATGACGACGTGACTTGTAGTAGGGAACTCCGTCAATTAACTCGACATGCCGTTCCACATAGTCATCTACATGATCGAGAACATGTTGCCCTGCCATTGTGCTGCGATCCAGTCGACGGCACAATTCACTGTAAACGTCGTTCCACGGTTGGCCAACTTTTGAACGCAAAAAACGACGTAAAGGACCGAGATGATCAGAAAGATATTTGGATTTGTTTCTGGGTTTGATCAGGTAAGAATTAAATAACCCATCCTCACTTGCTTCCTGGGTGAGTTTATTTAGTTGCTTCTTAAAGCCTGTTCGCTTTTTCAAGCCAATGCGCGTACCCCCACGCGGACGTTCAATGACGAGTTCGCTCAAACGATGTTCGCTCATACCTCTGATTATTCCGTCGAACTAAAGTTAGTTTTACTGAAGTGAATTGATCAGACAAATTGGCAAACATCATTGAACTCACCTCCGCGGTTGAATAAATATGGGATATAAACCAATACAACTCAGTTAGAGAAATTCCGCATAAGTTAGGAAAAACAGCATCACGCACAACTGTGGTAATTCCCAGTTGCGTTTGCGTAATATCAAGCGATCGCCCTCTTACCTACGGACACGCTGCACGAAAAAAACGAATATTCACTATTGCTATCACCACGTGCCTATCTATAAAACAACTCCAGGCAGAGGTCTACCGATTTCAATAGGTTGTCGGCCAGATGCAAGCGATCGTAGGGGCAGGTTTGGCCATCCCATCAGGATAGTGGGATAAAAGTTTGCCAAACCTGTCCCTACCTCCCGATCAAACGGGAGTTTCGACTAATTCAAGAAATGCGCTACCTGTAGGAGAATCAAAAGGCGCGAAGCTAATACTCCTCGTCGATCGCATCCTCTTTGCGATTGGTGCGACGTTCCAGTGTCTCGCGATTAAAGGTCATGTGAATGGAACGATTCTGTTCACCATCTGACGCAACTGCCAGAATGGGGAAGTCGAGATTACCATCCTGGAATGACATCTGGAAGCGGAAGGTGCCATCCGGGTTGAGGGTGACGGGGCGACCCGCGATCGTGACTTTGGCATCGGGTTCTGTTGCGCCGTAAATGATCAATTCGGCATCAGCCACCAACCAGAACTTACGCGATCGCAGGGGTGGCATGGATGCTGAGAAGCCTAAACCAGCCCCTGACATTGTCAGTCCCGCCGAGGTGAGCCCTGACATGGTTGGTACAGACCATTGCTCCCGGCCAGGAGCCGTCGCCATACCGGCACCAGAAGCGAACAGATAGGAACTGAGTGCTGTTTCTCCGGCCATCTGGTGGGAACCAAAGATGGAACCCGCTACGTGCTGCATGGAGCCAAACATGGAACCGGCCACCCGCATTGCCTCAGCAGACTGGGCCATACCAAATAGCTGATTATAAATCGGATTACCCGTTGTCACTTTGCGATCGGAGGGAATGAGTGTGGCAAAGGTTTTACCGCGCAGATCTTCATCCCAGCTAATGGTCAGGAATTGATCATCTTCCCAGTCAGAGGGGTAGACAGGCGGTATGTGGCAGGGGCTAGAACGGGCCAGGATGAGCCAGTGCCCATCGAAGGTGACATAGCCAATTTCGGCAATATAGTCGCGATCGCTCACTGGCATGGGGACGTACCAATCCCGTGCCATTTCATCGCAGTCATACTGCTGCAGGTTATGGGGGGATTGATGATTGATGTCAATATCCGTGACATCGTAAATGCGCAATGCTAACCGTTCTCCTCCCTGACGGCGAACCGCTTCTTTATGATCGTTTGGGGTGTCCCAATAGGCATATGCCCACTGGGGATCACGGGGCATCAGCACAATCCGACTTTCACCGTAACCAGCAGGCAGCTCTGGCAAGTCGGCATCAACCGATGCCAAAGCTTCACTACTGAGATCCGTTTGACCAACATCAAACTTGGCCGCTTCCACATTGGATTGGGGATCACTATCCTTAGCCGATAGGGCAGCCGCTCCAGCGGCAACGGCTCCAGCAACAATAGCTCCAGCAGCAATAGCTCCAGCAGCAACGACTTCACCGACATTCTCAGCATCGTGTACAGCCATATCAACCAGATTGGGAGGCACCACCCGAATTGCATTTGATCGCGCCATTGGTAACCACCGACCATCACCTGTCAGATAACCAACTTCCACAACATAGTCGCGATCATAGGCTGGGATTGGCACATTCCGATCCCAGGCGGTGTCCACCACATCGAATTGTTCAACGGTACGGGGACTGGTAGTCTCCGGATCTAACCCCGTGACATCGTATAGGCGCAACATCAAATTTTCGCCGCCCTGCGCCTGTACTGCTGCTTTATGGGTATCGGGGGCATCCCAGTAGGCATACGCCTGGTAAGCATCCCGTGTCGTGAGGGTAATGGTAGTCTGAGCCGATGCCGACACAGGCTCAGGAATAGCCGAATCTGCCTCACTGGCAGAACTAGCCAGGGCTGCTGCGCCGGCAGCGACAGCGGCAACCGCCCCTCCAACCATTGGGACGACAACATCGACTAAATTGGGCGGTGCGACCCGAATCGCATTGGAACGGGCTATCGGTAGCCAACGACCATCATTCGCCAGATACCCGACCTCGGCTACATAGTCGCGATCGTAGTCAGGGATTGGCAGGTTCCGATCCCAGGCAGTATCCACCACATCAAATTCTTCAAAATTGGTGGGTGTAGCGGTGTTGGGATTCAGACCCGTGACATCGTAAAGGCGGAGCATCAGGTTTTCACCACCCTGCGCCTGTACTTCTGCTTTACGGACATCGGAGACATCCCATTGGGCGTATGCCTGGTGCGCATCACGGGGGGTCAGGGTGATGCTGGCCTGGGGTGTGGGAGCGGGAACAACAGGAGACGGGGCGATCGCCATCCCTTCGGCGGATGGCATCGTTGAAGTTGAGGATGCAGGTGTTACGGACGGCTCAGGTGTATCGGTTGGCGCAACCGTAGCGCGACGTTTTTTGTACCAGAACAGCAAGAACAGCAAAAAGGCGAGTGTACCCAATAAAAACAATGGAATCAGCGCTTCCTGGGTAGTGCCCCGACCCGTTGGGGTGCCAGCGGTTGGCTCGGAGGCAGGCACAAGCTTTGTCTCGGGGGTGGCGGTTGCTTCGGGTGAGGCTGTTGGCGTGGCAGGTGCGTCTGGGGTGAGAACGGACGGTGTGGGCGTAACCGCTGGGGATGATTGGGCCAGAACTGGCTCCGTTGCCAGCACTTTCTTAAACACAGGCTCAGCCGCGATCGCTACTGTCAGCAGCAATATCAGCGCAACAACCGGAGAACGTTTTTCGGGCGACATCATATGATCTTGGCTTTAGCGAACTTAGTCAGTCCTGGGTTGGCATCATTCTTACAAAAGACTCGCGAATTGTATAGCCCTTTGCAAATTACTCAACCACTTGGAGGAAGTCAGATGACGTTAGAGATTGATACTCGTTAATGAAAAGACACGTTATCTCGTCCGCCTCGTTATCTCGCCCGCCTAAGGATTGTGAATTCAATAAACTCGCAAACTGTACGGGCGGATTTAGCCGATCACTCTGCATTAAGCAATGGATTTGACGGCAAAACCCGCCCCTACTCCCTATCGAACTTATTTAATTCCCATTCCTCAACCCTTTGTGCGAGTAAGGGGGGCAAGCCAGATAGGATCGCTAGATACGGACAAGATTGCAATCGCTAAAATCGCTAAATATAAACTGCTTACGCCTGAAGTACTATTTGCGGAGTCTTGCATGAACGGTGATCTTAATGCCTCTCTGTTACAGGCAACCCTGGAGTCAACGGCTGATGGCATTCTGGTGTTAACGAGCGATCGCAACACTCCTATCTACAATCAGAAGTTTTTGCAGATGTGGCGTATCCCCGCATACCTGATGAGGCCGGGGTATGCTGACGAGCGGTTAGTTTTTTTAAGTGAGCAGACCAATGACCCACAGGGGTTTATCCGGCGGGTCTGGGAACTATTTCAGCAACGACCGGAGCTGGTTACCCTCGACCTACTCGAAATGCGAGATGGCCGCTTTTTTGAACGATATTCCCAACCTTTACGCAATGATGGAGCTATTATCGGGCGGGTCTGGAGTTACCGGGATGTCACGGAACGCCAACGCACGGAAGTGGCACTCCAACGTCAGGCGACGGCAATTCAGACCTCGATCGATGGCATCGGAATTTTAGATGCGGATCAGAATTACCTTTACCTGAATGAGGCCCATGCCCATGCCTACGGCTATGAAAGCGCCCATGAATTAATTGGCAAAAGCTGGAAACTACTCTACGACAAAAGCGAATTACAACGATTTGAGCATGATATCTTTCCCCAATTTCAGCAAACGGGGCACTGGCGGGGGGAAGCCATTGGCAAACGCCGGGATGGTAGCCAGTTTCCCCAGGAAGTATCCCTCTCAGCCATTCCGGGGGGAGGGTTAGTTTGCATCGTGCGGGATGTCAGCGATCGCAAACTGGCAGAGGCAGCCCTTGCTACCAGTGAAGAACAGTTACGACTGGCCCTGGACTTTACCCATATCGGCATTTGGGACTGGAACATCGTGGGCGATCGCATGCGGTTGAACGACAACGCCATGCGGCTGCTTCGCATTACTGCCACCGAGGCAACGGCCTGTGGCGATGCCTGGATCAGGCGCATTCATCCTGATGATGGCAATCGGGTACGCCAAACCATCCAGCAGGCTCTCGCCCAACATACGGACTTCCAATGTGAATATCGCATTGTTCATGCCGATGGTAGCGTTCGCTGGTTGCTCGACCAGGGGCGAGGCATCTATGACGCAGCGGGTCAGGCCGTCCGTATGTTGGGCGTGTTGCTGGACATTACCGATCGCAAACAGTCGGAAGATGCCTTACGCCAGTCCGAATCCCGCTTTCGAGCTCTTTACGAAGCGACCAATATGGCCGTGTTCCTGCTGGATGAATCAGGCTGTTTCGACTGTAACCAGGCGGCGGCAGAATTGTTTCGCTGTGACCGTACTGACCTGATTGGCACGACTCCCAGCGACTTTTCCCCCCGGTTACAACCGGGTAATCAACCGTCGGAGGAACTGGCCCAGCGAAACCTGGCCCAGGCATTAGCCCAGGGTAGTCATCGCTTTGAATGGGTTCACCGCCGCGCGGATGGTACCGAGTTTCCAGCAGAGGTGTGGTTGACAGCGGTGGAGGTGGGCGATCGCCAACTGCTACAGGCGATCGTGCAAGACCTGACCGAACGCAAACAGGTAGAGGCCGCTTTAGCGGAACGGGCCAACCTGGCCGCATTTCGTGCCGATGTCGGCCAATCGATGGCGACGGGCGATCGCTTGCCAACTGCACTGCAATACTGCACCGAAGCAATGGTTGACCACCTGGATGCGGCTTTGGCTCGCATCTGGCTATTGAATGAGTCGGAGGCGGTTCTGGAACTGCAAGCCAGTGCGGGGCTGTATCATCATCTCCACGGTTACTATAGTTGCGTTCCGGTTGGCAGTCTTAACATTGGCCAAATTGCCCAAACCCGCCAACCCCATGTAACGAACAATGTGCTGGATGACCCAAATATTCCCGGTAAGGAGTGGGTGCAACAGCAGGGATTTGTGGGCTTTGCGGGCTATCCGCTGCTGTTGGATGAACAGGTAGTCGGGGTAATTGCCATGTTTACCCGCCAACCCATTTCTGACTCCAGCATGGAAGCATTGCGGTTTGCAGCAGGTGAAATTGCCGTGGGTATTCGGCGGAAACAGGCGGAAATGGCCCTGCGAGAGAGTGAAACCCGGTTCCGGGCAATCTTTGAAAGTGCCGCCATTGGAGTATCACAGACAGGTCTGGATGGGCGGGTGATTCGGGTTAACCCGGCATTATCGAAAATGCTGGGTTATAGCGAAACAGAACTGCGGGCCATGCCCTATACGGAATATACCCATCCAGATGATGTGGCAATGGACTTGCAACTGACCCAGGAGGTGATTACCGGCCAGCGAGAATCGTTCCAGATGGAAAAACGGTTCATCTGTAAGGATGGAACCATCATCTGGATCCGGATGACCGTGTCCTCTGTACGAAATGCAGCAGGCGAGATTCAGTTTAACGTGGCCTTGCTGGAAGATATTAGTGAACAAAAACGGCTAGAAACTGAACGCTGTCGTGTGTTGGAAGCATTGCAAGAGAGTGAGTTAAAGTTCCGGGCGATCGTCGAAAACGCTAATGATATCATCTATTTGCAGACACCGGATGGCATTTTTGACTATGTTTCACCCAATGTGGCACCGATGCTGGGTTACAGTCCGGCGGAGGTGGAGCAACAATCGTTTGATCTCATTGTGCATCCGGATGAGGTAGAAACCTGTCGGCAGGTGGTGAAACGGGTGGCCGAGTACGGTGAAAAACAACACAACCTGGAATTGCGGGTGCGACACAAAAATGGCACCTGGCGCTGGTTTAGCTGTAACGAGTCACCGCTGTTCAACCCCGATGGACAGGTGATAATTATGGGCGTTGCTCGCGACATTACGGAACGCAAACAGGTCGAGGCGCAAATCCAGGAAAGCTTCAGTCTATTGGATGGGGTCATTAATGGAACCAGTGACCTGATTTTTGTGAAGAACTTACTGGGGCAGTACATTCTGGTGAATCAAGCATTTGCAGATGCCTTCGATCGCCCCATTGACAGCATCATTGGGCTAACCGACTTTGAGTTCTTCCCGGCTGATTCGGCCCATCAAATCATGGCGATTGATCAGAATATTTTTGTGGGGGAAGCATTCCGCACGTTTGAAGAAACATTGCCCATTCATGGGGTCGTTCGCACGTTTTACACAACCAAAACACCGTACCGTGATGCCCAGGGTAATATTGTCGGGCTGGTGGGGATCTCGCGGGATATTAGCGATCGCAAACAGGCAGAAGAAGCACTGCGACAGGCCCACCAGCAACTTGCCTTCCATATTGCCAATTCACCGCTGGCTGTGATCGAGTGGAACCATGAGGGTCGCCTCAGTTATTGGTCAGCCCAGGCAGAACAGATTTTTGGCTGGACAGCGGCAGAAGTGCTCGGTAAAACCTGGCATGAATGGAAGTTTATTTATGAAGCCGATCGCTCCCTGGTCGATCAAATTGCGGGTCAACTCTCCAATGGGCAGGAACGATACAACATCTGCCACAACCGCAACTATGTGAAGGATGGTCGCGTGGTGGACTGCGAATGGTACAACTCTGTTTTGCTAGATGACGCGGGCGACATGGTATCGATTCTATCCCTGGTGCAGGATGTCACCCAGCGCAAACGGACGGAGGAAGCGCTCCGCCGCAGCGAACTAAAATTCCGCAATATTTTCAATAACTCCCAGGTTGGTATCTTCCGTACCCGTGTAGATGATGGACTTATTCTGGAAGCCAATCAAAAATACATTGAGTTTACGGGTTATAGC
>CAZGDE010000002.1:15051-68055 GCA_964524315.1 uncultured bacterium | reverse complement strand
CTAAAGTCGTCACCTTCTCATATTGAGACCACCTGAGATTTCTGCACCACTAAGCTCAAACCACTAACACTCGTAAACAAGCAGCGAAACGGGTTCAGCCAGAGACAGCTTCGACCCTTGAAACACCGCAAGATTTGCCTGATCCATCTTCCTCAGAATCACCTATTTCGTCTGCCGCGACTTCCAAACGACGTGGTAGAGCAACAACAAAGACAGAGACAACCCGCAATCCAAAAGAAACAGCAAAAGCAGCTACAAGTGAGTCTTCTGAAAACTCTGCCGCTAAAACGGCTCCTCAGTCTCGTAGAGGTGCAACAAAAACTCGCACAAGCTCAAAACAGACCACAAAGAGTGCCGCCAGTCAGCGCACCTCTGCTGCCCCTCGCTCCAAGTCCAGTAGAACTCGTAAAACGGGAACAGCAGAGGCATAAGAATCAGGTTGGACTTGAAAGAGCGGCTATGCCTGAAGTGCAAAATTGGTTGTGGAAAGGTCTCCAGTCAAACCGTCCAGGGTGGCAAACTGGGCACCCACACCGAGTCCTACCTCAGCACCGTTCGCGTTGTAGAACAGGTTAGTGCCCGTGGAACCCCGCACTGCCACAATCAAAGCGTCGCTATTCGCAACATCTGCCTCACTTCCCACAATGGCGAACTCGGAGCCTTGGCTAAATCCCTCACCTTCCCCACTTTGGAGGGAAGCAAAGGTTGTTTTACTGAGAGCAATTCTGTCCGCTTGGACATCGAAATCTTGGATTGTATCCATACCTGGATTGGCTTGACCAAAAGAGGCACCAGAACCGAACACAAACTGGTCCAGTCCTGCACCGCCTTCTAGGAGGTCATTCCCTAAAAAGCCGCTCAGGATGTCGTCGCCCTCACCACCCTGTAACGTATCGTCAACCAATCCACCTTGTAGGACATCATCGCCCCCATCACCGGATGCGTACAGTTGAGCGGTGGAATGGTTGCCTTGTAAGGCATCGTTACCCTCACCACCCGTAAACCGAACAGAGGAGATGTTTGTGTTCGACAAGTCTGACACAGTAAAAGAGTCGTCACTCGCAAGACCGTTCACTTCAACTCCTTCAACCCCGTCTGATTTGACAGTAAAGGGCTTCAGGTTTAAACGCTCCAGAATTGCCTGCCCCTGATCATCCTGGGTAAGGGTCAAGGTATCACCGTCTGTGGCGCCATTGATTTCACTGATATCATGCCCAACGCCTCCATCGATCGCATCACTGCCATCGCCATTGTTCCAAACAAAGCGATCGCGTCCCTCACCACCGAACAAAGTATCTGTGCCAGCCGCGCCAGTGAGAGAATCATCGCCCGCTCCACTAAACACGAGATCATCTCCCTTGTCGCCATTGATTACATCATTACCCCCAAAGTCAGCCATGATATCATTGCCATCAGTTCCCCCAAGAGTGTCAGGATTGGGCGTTCCAATGATGAGATTGAATGGGGTAAAAACTGCTGGATTGGCAGCAACACTAGCTCCAGGAGCACCAATAGAATGAGTCCCAGAAGCAAGTGTGACACCAACCTGTTCATCAGGGACTTGGTTGAGATTAGTTCCGGGATCAGATTGTAAATTTTCATCGGGAACACCCCCGTTCACGCCTTTGCCTTCACTTGCAACGAGGGTGTCATTTCCATCTCGCCCAAGCAGAAAATCATTTCCTTGGTTCTGTCCGACCAAAAAGTCGTTATCGGACGTACCTTCTTGCACCAAACGGGAGCGATCTCCATACCCTTGATTGTTTTCGAGAATTTCAGCAAGCTTTGACATAAATACTCTCCAAATTGTCTGAATAACCCTGCTGTGAAGCATCGCTATCAACCTCAAAAGATTGATAGCGACTTGTTGCTGGAATTACTTGAACTTGAAAAGCCTGATTAAACCCACAGCAACAACAGAAGTTGCCGACAACTTCAGCAACGACAGTCGTTACTTGCTGCTACCCAGGGTTTGTCTCCACTACAGGGAGTGGTCGTCTAGCTACGCTCGAATCTTCCCCAGAGTACCCACCTAAAACCGTAGAAATGGGCACTTCCTCATGATAGGGCTGAATCTAATCAACGAAAGAAACATAAAAAAACTTCGCTCCGTAGACATAGAGATGTTGCTATTCTTCGACATAGTATGTATATTGCAGATAAGGAGGATGAATAGGACTCCAGAGCCAAGAAGTATGGGGAAACTGCTGAAACCGCAGCCACTAGGAATGAACCCGATGCCCACCAAGGCTTAAAACTGCATTGATCGCGCCTTCATTTCATTTCAAATCAATTGAACAGACAAAACCCGTTAGTAATACCCCTGGACTGTCAGACATTAGGGGCTTTTCTTTGAAGTCGAAGGAGATACCATGTCCCACTTTGCAGATATCAAAACGCAGTTGAATGATCATCAAGCTTTGATCAACGGCTTACGAGAGATGGGGTTTCTGATTGAGGCTGTATCTATCACTCCCGAAATGAGTGCAAAACAAGTTGCGAAAGCGGCTCTGCGCTATGTCAACAGTTACAACGACTCACGCCGCGCTCATATCATTGCTCGTCATCCTAAGTTAAGGGAAAACCATACCGCGATCGGGTTCTTGTGGGATTCCGAAGTTGAAGCATACACCTTGCAATGTGATTCTTATGAAATTCGCCACAGTGAATATGGCAGTGAGCTTGGCTACTCAGAGCTAACCGATGAGGCGATCCAAACCCTGCTAAATTATCAGGTTCAGTTGGAGCATGACCGGGCTGGAGTGCTCCTCAACTATCCTCCCAGTAATTTTGTAGTGACTGAGCAGCGGATTGATAACGAAATTACGTTCACCATCAAGCCAAAGCCACAGATTCAGCAAACCATTAGCCATTCCATCAGTAGTGCAATTTAATTTTGGAGTTCCACCATGCAAGAACAACCAACGATTATTGTCAAGTTGAAACTCGGTCAGCCAGTACACACAGAAGTCAAAGGGGTAAAGGGCGAAGGGTGTAAAGCACTCACTAAGCCATTGCAAGCAATGGGGGATATGGAGAATTTCACCGCAAAACCAGAACTGTATGACCAGCCCATTACTCAAACCAATGTCATTCAGCAACATTTGTAGGAGAGCACTATGTCACTTGACATCGAACTCATCAAAAACCGTCTGAATGCCGCTTCTGGCGTAATCGCAATCAACAGTCCCAATGCCGTTGAAGATGAACTGATCACGAAATTAGTGGCAGAGGTGGCAGAGCCACTGGATTATCGAACTTACTACTGGAATCTCACGAAATCGCTCCGGCAGGTCACGCTGACTCGCGAGCGTAAGAGTGGCGCGATGACGGGCATTAAGAAAAATCCAGTTGAGGGCTTTGTAACGGACAATCCGGTAACAGGTTTGTTTCAACACATCCGCGACTGCAAAGAGCAAGCGCTGTTTCTGATTGCCAATGTGCATGAGTTTTTACCCGGAGGATTACAGCCCAATCTTTTTGTGCTTCAGGATTTGATCGACCTGTGCCGGGAGATTAAGCGATCAGACAAACGCATCATTCTCATCGGAGATCGCTTGCGTCTGAGCCACCATTTTGATGGGGCAATTTTCGAGATGGATAATCCCCTGCCGACTGAAACCGAACGAGAACAAAACCTGGAGTTTCGCTTGGCTGACATCAAGGCTCAATCGAGAGGAAAGGTTCAGATTGCGCTGTCTCAACCAGGCAAACAAAACCTAATTCGGGCAATGGGAGGCATTACCAAAGAAGAAGCCGATGATTTGCTGTTAGAAGCCTCGATTACCCATAAAACCATCAACGACAACACGGCTGAGTTCATTAAACTCCGTCGCACTGCCAAGATGAAAAAGCGTGGAATTGAGACGCTGGATCTGCCTACTGTGAGGGCTGAGGGATTGGATAACCTCGATCGCTGGCTCGACCGCAAAGGCAAGATGTTTGCTCCCAAAGCACAGGAATATGGATTGGATCTGCCGGGTGGTTGCCTGATTGTGGGTGTGCAAGGAACTGGAAAATCGCTGGCAGTTAAAAACATGGCGGTTACCTGGCAAATGCCTGTGTTTAACATGAATATCGGACGCATGATGGATAGGCACGTTGGCGGTTCTGAGGAAAACCTGGACACCTTTCTCAAAGAAGTTGAGTCTCAAACCTGCATCGTCTGTATTGAGGAATTAGACAAGCAATTCGCCGCGATCGCCAAGAATGCGACTGGCGGGGATGGTGGCACCTCCCAGCGCCTATTAGGAACATTTCTACAATGGCTGAACGACAAGCGAGAACGTCGGGTTCCAGTATTCGTGGTGGCAACGGCTAACCGAATCGATCATCTTCCCAGTGAACTGCTACGGGTGGGGCGATGGGATGGCACATTCTATGTTGGGTTGCCTAAGCGGACTGCTCGAACCAAAATTTTGAAGGCACACATGCAACGACGCAAAATCAGCTTACCCGATGAGCAAATTACCCAGATTGCCGCTGCAACTGAGGGGTTCAATGGGGCTGAATTAGAGCAACTGGTTGTGACCTGCGCCGAAGAAGCTTTTATTGCGGAGCGACCCGGACAAGTCAGTTTAGATGAGTTCATTCAAGCGGCATTAGTTGCCCCTGTACAAAGCCGTAATCCAGATGAACAGGAGAAGAACCGACGCTTAGAGGAATGGGCAAGGCAGTCGGCAATTCCGGCATCCTCTGAAGTCGATCAACCGATTGAGCCTGAATTGGACTACGCCTCTGATCGCAAAACCAGATTCTAAACCCATCACGGAAGGGAAATGGATTGAATCATTTCCCTTTCAAATCATTTAATCACTCGTGAGAAAAGCAATGATGACGACTGAGCGACCGGACTTAAGCAATGCAGTTCAAACAGTCAAACTGATCTGTGTAGACCCAACCGAAAACCACAATAAGCAATGGGCAGCCTGGGTGCTACCGAGTGGAGATCTTTATGTTGAATATGGACGAGTGAACTATCCCCAACGTCCCCACACCTACGCCTGTCGCTCGGTAGCTGTCGCTCAAAATAAGCTGCGACAACTCCTGGCTGAGAAGCACGGCAAAGGCTATACTCCTATCGAGGTCGATGAGCAATCCGAGTCGGCTCTAGACTTTTGTAACCTGGGGGCTGATTATGCTGACCAGATTCAAGAGCGGATGAACTTACTGAACTTTAAGGCGCAAACGATTACGCGCTTTAGTGCCATAGAGTTTGACGCAGACAAGGGACTCTTTCAAACGCAAATGGGAGTCATTTCCCGTCGCACGATCGCCCAAGCCAGAGTTGCCTTGAAGCAGATTGAACATCGGCTTAACAGTCATTCAGGTTCTAACGACCCCGCTTACCTGGAGGCTGTTTCTGAATATCTTTCAGCCATTCCGCTCAAAGTCGGCATGAAGTTAGAGCCACGCCGAATTTTAGGCAATGCCGCTCATGTCAACCAGCAGGCACAAGTCCTGGATACGCTGGGCGAGTGCTTGAACCTGATATCTGAAGTTCGGACGCTGATTGAAACGGCGATCGCTAGCAGCAGTGAAGTTGGCAGTGATGAACGCGCCCGCTGGCTCCGCTGGGGAGATTTTGGTGACTCCAGTTCTAATTCAGAGGCAGGAATCGACGAGTCTCGATTTTCCGGCGAAGAACGCGCTCAATGGGTTCGGTGGTAACACCCTCGACAGAAAACCTGAATCAATCAAAACAGGGGGCTAGGGCAAAAGTCAGAGTGAAATTCTGTTTAGCAGCAGCGATCGCTTCCACTCTACCCTCGCTTCTTCGTAAAGTAGTACATAGGTCTTAAAATAGTTGATCAGTTGAAGAACTTGAGGGCTGATCTTGAATGAACTTGAGGAGCAAGCGAAAGAACTGCTGCAAGCACTCATATCTGTGCCGTTTGAATCCTGTGCGTTGATCACCCGTGAGTTTCGAGATCTCCCACTATCACCTGGGATATATGCAGTCAGGCATCGAGAGCATGGGTTACTTTATCTTGGTAAAGCGAAAAAGCTTCGAGAGCGATTTAGAGGTGGGCACAAAGCTTGCACTTGGTCGTGGCTAAATGATTATGACCATCGAGACGTTGCGATCTCCTTCGTACCGCTCTCAATGCTTGATGTTCTAAAATTGGGAGATGAGCTAGAAAGCATTCTGATCCATGCGACCCAGCCCCCATACAATGCGAAATACCCCAGTCGAGACTAGAGGACGTGACCATGCAGACTCTCCCACAAACCGATAGGAAGCATCTGAGTCATGATGCCGCATTGATGCTGTTGGCGGTGTTACCGGATCACATCCGCGATGCCTATCTAAATCACGCCAAACAGATCGACTATTCGATCGAACTGGTGCTAGAGATGGCACTAGCCGACTTCCTTGACCCCGATTCATTAACGTTTACGGACTGTAAGCCTCAGATCGGTTTACCCCTGGACACAGATCAGGTTGCATAACTGGCATCGGTGAGATATCGCTTCACAATCAACGCTCACCTAGCTCAAATTTGCCACTCGCGATCGCAATTGACCGCAATGTACACCATCCTTTTGGATAGGCGAGTCAATCTGAGCCTCCTATGGTATCTGATGGGCTTTGCTGAACGCGAGAAAGACGATGAAGAACCTCAATCACCGACAGTTGCATCAGTTGAGCTGGAGTCAGATCCAGCTTTTTTAATGTCTCGGTGCTGCATAACTGCTCGATCGTCATCATCAAGGCGAGTTCTCCCCGCCCCTGAGCCTCGATCAAATCTGAGTTAGAGCGACCAATGCGATCGGCAATCTGGCTAAATCCCTCCCACCCTTTGTCGGTCACAGAAACATTGTGCCGCTTCTTTTCCTCCCCTTCATACGCAAGCTGCCTGCCTTCACGGTTCAAATTCGCCAAAGACTTTGGGTTGCGGTGCTTCCCCCTACCGTCGCCAGTGCCAGCTTTACTAGAACCCGACTTTTTCCCAGCCATCACTAAAACCATACGAGTTCTCCTCATTATCCAGCTTCTCGGATCTAGTGCAAATGGCATCTGCACAGCGCCTACATCAATCGTTGATAATTTTTCCACTAAAGTTATCTAATTTTTACACACTTTTTTGAAAAAGAGGGTTGTCTTATCTACATAGTGTGTATAATGTAGACAAGACAACAGAGCAGCAGAGAGCGCACCTGCTTCAAGAGCGCCCGCCACTCTTCCCAGAGAGTATGACCCGTGAAAAAGGGGAGCGACACCCCGGCGGACGGACTGAAGAAACCGCTTGGCGGAACAGCAGAATACAAGCGCTTTGTTGCCAGTGCCCTTAAACACAAAAAAGAGAGCACTTCATCAGAAATGCCCGACCTTAGAAAAGGATGTTTTGAGTATGTCATTTATCGCTGACTGTTGCTTGGCTGATCGGGATAAACGAGATCAGCAAGTTTTGGAAGCCATTGAACCCGACTTCTACGAAGGCAAAGCAGATTTTGCTTTCGGGAAAATGCCGACACAACCAAATAATCAAGTTTACATGGATGGCTGGATGAGCGCCCTGCGCGAAGGTGTTCGCTTTGAAGGAGAGATTGCAGTTTACCCAGAAGGGACTTACAGAGCGAATGCAACAAGCGACTTGAACAGTGCAATTTTTGCAAACGTTCCGTTTTTTGAGTTTTAGAGCAGCAAACAAGGAGGGGCGCTATTGCCCCTTCTAGTTCACCCCAATCAGGAGCTTTGAGCGATGGCAAAAGTCGTCAGCCCGATCAGCGCAAAGGTTGAAGTGGTCGGGAAATTGAAGGATGGAGATTATGGACCGTACCGCTCCGTGCTGTTTCTAGATCAGTCTTATCCCGAAGGATCAGAAGCAGCCAAGATCTGGAAGTCTTTGAGTGATGAAGAGACTAAACCTTTACGTAAGGGAGTCATGGTGCAACTGATTCCAGCCGGGAGTGATAAGAACGGCAATGTCAAACACAACATTGTGCTGCTGGATACTCAAAACACTTCCCCACCTACTCCGAGTGCTTCAGCCGCACCACCCGCTATTCCACAGCGACCCGATGCCCCACCGCTTTGGACAGATGATCAAAAACGTCAGCTATCGGCGGCTGTGTGTGATCATGCTGACTTATTTCGGTTTTGTCTGGAAACTGTAAAAGGCAAAATTAACGATCTCGCTGATCATCGAGACCACCGAGCGATCGCAACCACAGTCTATCTGCAAGTGCTGCGGCAAGAACCCACAGCAGCAATTACGCCAGAAGATGCTCTCAAACCAGAAGAGTAGTCATTTTAACAATGAGCACAACAACTAGTAAGCCTCTGGCAATGAATACTTTTATCCAACCGTTAGTTAGGGTTCTAGAACAGGCTGAAGACTCTACGGGAACACCAATCACAACAGAAGAAATTCTGATCGTCACCGATCAACTACTGGAGTGGTTGCTAAAACATCCAGACCTTGAAGCGAGAATTCAAGAGTGCCTGGATGACATTCGCTTCAAGATCCATTAACCGATCAGCAAGAGAGCGATAGACGGCTCTTTTTTGTCAACTTACAACCTTTACCTGCATGAGATTCCTGACTTGGCTGATTATCGCCCTAATCAGCATAAAAACCGCAGCAGGTAAAACCAGCCTGCACATTCATCCAGAACATTTTCCATTACCTGAGCGAGACCCGCTATGCACTCGCATCCTGTCTAGACCAAAGAAAAAGAGAGAGAAATTTATGGAGACGAATCCAAATCAACATGCGCTCACCAAAATGAGTGAGGCTCAACAGGCAATGGCAGAAGCATTTCACCTTTATCAACAACTCATGGATCAAGCAGAGGCATCGTTTGCTGCTTTTCAAGAGGCAAACGCCACTAGCATCAATCAGAGTTGTCCCCAGTATCAAATGCTCGTTGATGAATTTAGTGGAGCTTATAGCGAATTGTTTGGGGCGCTGAGATTGCTCATGGTGCCATTTAATCACCCCAAAGTTTCAACCATGATTCGCGTCGGGCAGGAACAATCTGCCCGTGAACAACAAGCCTGAAAGCCGTCGGTTGAAAAACGATGTTCCTGGTAGAGAGTCCGTCTACCAGGAACATTCAAATAGGAGGAAAGACAATGACTACAACTCTACCTAGAGTCAAATTGACATTATTTCAGTTAGCAGTGTTGCGGCAGCACTACCAGCCTCAACAAGAAACTCCCCTCAAAACAACCCCTCAAGAAGAGTTGTATGAATTGCTGGAGCAATTGGGAAAAGAGAAACTACTGCAAGCGATCGCGTTGATTCCAAACAACCCCCAGTTGAGCTACGAGCAAGCCGGGATTCAGTTAGCCGTATTGGATCACTTTCACGCACATCCAGAACATTTTGAGTTCCTGAATCAAAAGACATTGAACATACTTAATGAGGCTCCAGAAATGCTGTACGCCGATGGAGAGAAAGCACTCATCACCATTGATAGAAAGTGCTATCGCTACGAGAAAGACACTATTTTCGCTGACTCACATTACAGCAACATCCCCTAAATAAAATTGTTGCTTCATCCCCCTTCACTTAAAACTCATTGTGATGAAAGAACTGAACCCAGTCGATCGCCAAGTCATCCATCAAACCCTGGACACATTTCAACAGGTTCTTAATTGGTGCTATCAGATTGACGATGACGATTCACGACTGCCTCTTGACATACTCGATGCTGCACATAAAGCAATCAATGCAGCAACAATCCGATTTCAACCGGAGAAGACAATCATGACGCTACAACTATTTAACTCCCAGTGGGCTGAAGAATCTGTACAAAGATCCGAAATAGTTGTAGCGCTGGTCAGGCATTTATACGAACAGGGAATCCTTCCATCGTCTGATCCCAACTGTGAGGAAAACGAAGAATCTCCATTTGTACTTGCTGCCATCCGCTACATTGCCTTTGCGAAAGCTCAAAACAAGGCTGATTTATTCCATTCGATGAACAAACGAATATGGCAATTATCCTGGTTGTTAGGCACAGTCGCGTATCAGCTTCAACGAGTTAATGCTGATTGGGCAACATTACACGATGCTGATATCGAAGCGATGGTCAGTAGTAGTGCTACAACGACAGCCTTTGACGATAAAGATGTGCTGCTTAGTGTTACCTCCTGCCTGAACTACTGGATCAGAGGCGAAGCGTTTCGGTCAATCTCCTTCCGGTTTAGCAACCTCTTAGAAGTGGTGTCGCACATCGCCACCGCAATTAACAACATTGATGAACCATTTTTGCAGTGAGGAGGATTTCATGACCGCACAAACACCAGTTCTATCAGGTGTTCCGTACAAACAATCCTCTGTACACCTTCATCCCTCCCAAGACACCTTGAGAGAAGCAGCAACGACATTAGAAGCATTGATAACTAGCCTTAGTTTAACTGAAGCTGGCAAAGCTTTTTTAGCCTCTCCACCTCAAACGGCATTGCAAGAGCGTGTTCAGCAACGGCTTCAGGATTTAGAAACGGTTGATAGGAACATCACTGAGGCAATGGAAAAGCTGATCAAGTCGGCAGAAATTTTGCGGAGACTGTCGTCTTCAAAACCGCCAGTGCAAGCGAAATCAGGAGCGAACTACGATGCCTGATCTAGCAAGCTTAGTGGATATTGCCGCAACAATATGCGAGTTAGAAGTTTCCATGCAGATTGAGGCAAATCATTCCTCCACTCATCAGCAAGATTGGGAAAAAGCGATCGCCCATCTCCAGTCAGCAGAAACCATCGTGCTTCATCTGCTTGCAGCTAAAAGTCAGAGAATATCAAACTCAACGACTCAAAAATTCAGGTTCCAACTGCTTCGGGGAGGGTTGGGGAAGAAGTCACAAACGAGTCCTGGAGACGTGCCTTACTAGCGCTCGTATATCCGAGTAAAGGCAAGGGTGCCAAGTCTGCTGCATCTATTTACAACAATGAACCCATCAGATTCTTGGAGAACGTCCAATGTCCACCAATCACACTCTCTCAACTGGCGATATTGTCAAGCTCAAAGATCCATATCGACCGGAGGAATGGGTACACCGCAAGCCAAAGACTTGGCGAGGCTTCGAGTACGGAATTGTGGTTGAAATTGTCTCGAACCAATTCACGGTCAACGGCAATCTTTACGGGAATGCCCAGATTCCCCGAAACGTGTCTCTACATCTCTACGATGCTTCTGGGCAACTTTTCATCCTGCCTCAGTGGATCGAGAGCGGGTTGATGATTCCCGAATATGTGGATCATCACCTTTCTGAACTAATTCTCTACAAAATAGCCACTGAGACTGGCTATAACCCAGTCACCGATCCACCGAATTGGGATGATGTATGGGATGAGGAAATGAGCATACTAAAAGAATTTGAGTGACCATCAGGATTGAGAAACTGGACTTTCAGGTTCTCAATGCATCGGGCTGGAGCACTCGCGGAGACATCGCATCGCTCCAGTCTTTTTCGATTGCAGCTCTACTAACCAAGAAGAAGGACTACAGCAAACGCAACTGCCCCAGCAACTCAAGTTTTGTCTGCAAAAAACTTTGTTGGGGAGAGGGTTGAACAAACTTAATTGCACAGGAACCGCAAAGTGCCAGATACCCCCCATTGCCATCAGACATCGCCTTCATGATGAATGGTTGGATTGAATCACAAGGGCTATCTGACTTCTGGTCGCGATCGCACCAGTCCTGACTTGTCAGCCCTCCCAATAAATCAAGCCGTTGCTCATTCTCAATTCGATCCATAAAATCACTAAAACTTTCCCCAGGTTGCAGACAGTCCCGTTGACAGGCAGAATTTTGGCATCGCCAGTTCGCAGATTCTTTCGCTTGCCGTCGAGCCACTTGATCAACCACCTTGCCGGACATCCGAATGCTCCTCGAACCAGATCTGCCAATGAGAAGGGCTATTTACGCCGAACAAAAAATCGCCACAAACCCTTCCCTATTGTGTTGCAATTTTTTGATTTCGGCGTACCATTCAACCGATTTGCCTGTACTAGCCATTCACTTGTGATCGGGTAAAGTGGCATGAACTACCGTCAAATCCGGTCTGACCAGTCATTCGGCTTCCGTTGAAGGTGCATCACATTTCCAAACGCCTTCAGCCTATTCCATCTAAAATTAGCCTACATTTCTTATCAACCGTCAAAGTGTTTTGTAGATTTGTACTATGCAACAGCACCCTGCTCCCAAAACAAATCTACCCACTGAATCGCTCCTCGGAGTCGTAGAGCGGATCACCTACCACGCGGAAGAGTCAGGCTACACGGTGGCAAGGTTTAAAGCGCCTCGCGTCAGTGAACTGGTAACGATTGTGGGAAGTTTCGCCAGCATTCAAGCCGGACAGACGTTGCAGCTTCAAGGCACTTGGCGCGACCACCCCAAATACGGACAACAGTTTCAGGTCACTCAGTACAAGGAAACCAAACCTGCCACGATCACAGGCATTGAGAAGTACCTGGGCAGTGGATTAATTAAAGGGGTAGGACCTGTCACCGCTAAACGAATTGTGGCGCATTTCGGACTCGACACCCTCAACATCATCGAAACCCAGATCGAACGGTTAATCGAAGTTCCCGGCATCGCCAAAAAGCGGGTCAAGCTGATCCAAACGGCATGGGAAACACAAAAGGCAATCAAAGAGGTGATGTTGTTCCTGCAAGAACACGGCGTGTCTACGACCTATGCCGTCAAGATTTACAAACAATACGGAGATGAATCGATCGCCACAGTCACCGCAAACCCCTACCGCTTGGCAACCGATGTGTATGGGATTGGATTTGTGACCGCCGATGCGATCGCGCGCAACTTAGGGATCGAGCCGACCTCAGAATTCCGTTATCGCGCAGGCATTCTACACGTCTTGAGTGAAGCCTCAGAAGAAGGGCACTGTTTTCTACCACAACCCGAACTGGTGACTAGAACCGTCGCACGTTTAGCCCTGCCTGAACACCAAATTGCACCAGACGATGTTGAAGCGTTGACCATTGAAATGGGAGTCGATGAAGAACTGGTCTTGCAGGGGGGTTCTGGCGATTTCCAGGGGCAATTTCTGTGTTATGCCCCACCCTTTTTCAATTCCGAGCAGGGACTGGCTAATCGAGTCAAACATCTGTTAGGCACTCCCACAGCGGTTGACGCAGAGCGAGTGGATCGCTGGATTGACCGATTTACCCAAAAAGTCGGTCTTCAGTTATCGGAGCAACAACGACAAGCCGTGATGATGGCGGCTAGGCATCGAGTGCTGATCCTCACCGGGGGTCCCGGCACAGGCAAATCTTTTACGTGCAAAACGATTGTGGCGCTGTGGAGAGCAATGGGGAAATCAATTGCGCTTGCGTCGCCAACGGGACGAGCCGCGCAGCGTTTGAGCGAGATGACCGGGCAGGAAGCCAAAACGGTGCATCGAACTTTAGAATTCGATCCCAAGACCATGAAATTTAAGCGCGATCAGGACAATCCCATTCCCGTTGACGCGATCGTTGTTGATGAGTCCTCGATGCTCGATCTGTTCCTGGCAAACTCGCTGTTCAAAGCGATCGCACCCCAGTCCCACCTGTTGTTAGTCGGCGACACCGATCAGCTACCCAGCGTTGGACCGGGAGCAGTGCTCCATGACCTGATTGCCTCTGAATTGATCCCTGTCGTCAAGCTCACCCAGGTTTTCCGACAGGCCCAACAATCTGCGATCGTCACCAATGCCCACCGGATTAACCAGGGTGAATTTCCCAAGCTTGAACCCGTTTCAAACCATCCCAGAACTGATTTTGTCTGGTTCAATGCCCAGGAACCGGAACATGGAGTTGCCGCCATCCGGGATATTGTGGCTCATCTGATTCCCAAATTGGGCTTTGATCCAGCAAAAGATTTGCAGGTGCTTTGTCCCATAACTCGTGGGGAAGTGGGAACCCGTCATCTCAATGGGGTGTTGCAGCAGTTAATTAACCCACCGAGTCCCCAGAAGGCAGAGATTACCAGAGGCGGGCTGACGCTCAGAGTCGGCGATCGCATCCTTCAGCAGAAGAACGACTATGACCGGGAAGTATTCAATGGCGACCTGGGAGTCATCACGGGAATTGATCCAGAAGAACAGGAAGTCGTCGCCCGCTTTGCCGAGCGGGAGGTGACCTATGACTATGCCGACTTGAATGAAATCACGCTGGCATTTGCGACCACAATCCACAAATCGCAGGGGAGTGAGTATCCGGTCGTCATCCTGCCAATCTTCATGCAGCACTACATCATGTTGTCGCGCAATTTAATGTATACCGGGGTAACTCGCGCACGCAGACTGGTCATTCTGGTCGGGGCGCAAAAAGCGATCGGACTTGCTATCAACCAGGTAAAAGCTAAGGAACGCTACACCCTACTCGCCCATCGGTTGAGAAAAGAGCAAGGATAAGCGCACCCCACCGGAAGCACGAATCATGCCTGAACCTTTACAGTCCCGCCTCGGTCAGCGCTTGAGTGAGATCGTCTACCAAATTTAGTTGCTCTGCCCACTCGAATAAATAGTCGAAGCCAAGTGTTTCACCCTGTACTTTCAAAGATTCCTAATACATCTCGCCACTGCTTCTCAGACTGGGGTTGTAGTCGCCAGCGCAGTTTAGTGAGAATTATATCTTCAGGGGAGGCAAAGTAAAAACATCCCATTCCAATAACGTTAATGGCTCTGCGACGAGCCAGCTTTTGCGTCTCAAATAGTTCAGTACCAGCCAGCATCAAATCAGCACGAGCGATCGTGACCTGATGAGTAATACCCAGTGTTTGCAGTCGCCCGGATCGCACCTCATCGACTCCAGGCACGTAAAACTGCCCAGTTTCTAATGCTTGAACTAACTGATCGAGTTGGGCTGTGGAAATAGCAATCACAACATCGAGATCACGAGCTGTCCGAGGGTCGCCAAAGGTAGAAGCTGCAACCCCACTCGTGATGTAGTAGGGGATGCCAATGTGCTCAAAAATTGAGTGTAGGGTTACCGCCAGTGATAACGAGTCTTGAATCCAGGTCATTTCATTGCCCAGTGGAATAAAACTTGCGTTATAGTCATTGCCTAAAAAAGTCTGAGCCACTTTTTGGGCAAATGCTTTGGCATCTAAGGTGAGGAAACGAAACTTTAAGCCACTCATCGATACTCTTCTGGCTGCTTGAGTATGGGCGATCGCCATCAAGAAGCGATCGCTGTTTGTTCGTTGCCGCAGCAGTGCAAACTCAAACAGATCAGTTTCGATGCTGATGTCTTCCGCTTGGGGTTGATAACCAGGTTTAGCGACAAGATTCATACATCAATTCCTGCTCAAAGTCATCGATTTCCGATAATGACAACCCTACTGAGCCGCATACAGCCCCTCGCCGATGTTCTGCCACTTCCCTTCCTTTTTGCCGACAGAGAGCACGTTTGCTAACGATACCTTGGCTCGCTGAAAGTCTTGATCCGTTAGGATACCGTACATTTCTGTCAGTAGTTGATTGAGGTGCAGCGGTTGATCAGTCCCCGCTAAAACCTGAGCCACTACATTAGTGAGTGATTGTCCAGCAAATTTCGGCAGCAGTAGCTCCCGTAACTCCTTCCTGCCAACTGACTTGCCAGCTTGACTGGCTGACTTGCCAGCAGGTTTCGTCTTTTTCGCTGTTGTAGCTTTTGGTTTCGTTGGGACTGAAGATTGAGACTTAGGTTGCCGCTTCGAGTTCGTGGTCTTTGAGCTTTTGCTCGTTTGCTGCGGTTTGGCTATGGCAACAGTATTTTTGGATGTGGCTGTAGCAGTTGAAGTTGGGGATTGAGTCTGGTTCTGTTCATTAGATACAGAATCACTAGAGCTAGTTTCTAAAGCTTCAGTGGTTGAAGATAAGGGCACTTCGGCTTCAGCAGTTAATTGCGTTTGTAAGGCTGATGGGTCTAATATTCCATACTCAGACAACAGGGTTTCAATCCCTTGAAGTTGAAGAGTTTTTTGCTGTACCTGTTGAGTCATCCACTCTAGTTCTCCACGCAGGTGGTCTTTTACTTTTTGGAGCGATGAAACAAATGCGACAGCATCATCTGACGGTAAAGTTTGGAGATAAGAAGAAGTTGAAGTTGCCACACCTGTAGCCTGAAACGATGGTTATTTCGATTCTATGCCCAACCTGCTAAAAAGTAGCAACAATTGAGATTTAGAAGGTATGGATATGAGTAAAACTCGTATGCTGTAAAGCAGTTGCAATCAGGTTACGCGCATGAACCAAGCTCAAGCACAGCCAAAAGTCGTGATCGTTGGAGCGGGGTGGGCTGGCTTAGGAGCCGCATACCATTTGGCAAAGCAGGGATACGATGTCACTCTGCTGGAGGCAGGCGGACAACCCGGTGGACTGGTGGCAGGGTGGAAAACTGCTCAGGGGCGATCGGTGGAAGCGGGCATTCACGGTTTCTGGTATCCCTACCGTAATATTTTTGCCCTGGTGAAGCAGTTAGGCTTAAACCCCTTTACCGATTGGACTCGCTCCTCTCAATATTCGCCAGCCGGATTAGAAGTGGAATCGCCTATTTTTCAGCAGGAACCTCGCCTCCCCACACCGCTAGGAACCTTTTTGTATACCCGATTTAAACGACTCCCTTTGAGCGATCGCCTCTCTGCCCTCCCCTTACTCTATGCTGTGGTTGATTTTGACAACTCGGATGAGGCATGGCGAAGATACGATTCGGTCACGGCTCGTGAACTATTCAAACAATTTGGAGTCTCTGCTCGACTTTACAAGGAGTCGTTTGAGCCGATGTTGCTGGTGGGACTGTTTGCCCCAGGAGAGCAATGTTCAGCAGCAGCGGCGTTGGGAATGCTGTATTACTTTATCCTGGCGCATCAACCGGATTTTGATGTCGTCTGGTGTCGCGGCACAGTGGGCGAGAGAATCTTTCGTCCCTGGGTGGAGCAAATCGAGCAAGCAGGGGGACGGGTGCTGACCCAAAGGCGAGTTACCGATGTGGTGATCAAAACTCAGGAGGGGGAAGATGCCAAACCGCAGGTGACTGGCGTGGTGTGCGGCGAAGAGGTGTTTGAAGCCGATGCCGTGATTTTTGCAGTCGGGGTTACTGGGATGCAGAAGATTGTCAGTAGCAGTGCCACTCTGCGTCAGTTTCCAGAGTTCTGTAACCTGATGAATTTGAGCGCGATCGATGTCCTGGCAACTCGGCTCTGGTTCGATCAAAAGGTTCCGGTGCCCCTGCCGTCGAATGCGTGCTTTGGATTTGATGCCACTACCGGATGGACATTTTTTGATCTCAACGCCTTACACGATGAATGGAGAGATGCACCAGGCAGTGTGATTGAAGCTGACTTTTATCATGCCAATCAACTGTTGCCGATGGATGACAAAGACATTATTGCTAAAGTGCATCGAGATCTAGCCACCTGTGTACCCCAATTTCGCTATGCCAAAGTGATTGATAGTAGTGTTATCCGATTGCCCAAAGCCGTGACGCACTTTTCTCCCGGAAGCTATCAATTCATGCTGCCCGGAAGAACAAGTTTTGCCAATGTATTCATGAGTGGCGACTGGATTATTACCCGTCATGGTTCCTGGTCACAGGAAAAAGCTTATGTCACTGGACTTGAGGCTGCCAATCGAGTGATTGAGCAGTTGGGGGTGGGTATGCCTGCCCGAATTATTGGGGTTGAACCGGATGAACCTCATATTGAACTTGCTCGTAATGCCAATCGTGCCATCAGAGATACGCTCAGCCAGTTTCTACCCACTCCCTGGCTTCCTTAAACTGAAGCGAGATCCCATTAAGACGAAAACACAGGTAGGCGATCGCGCTTCACAGATAGCAGAGCGACGGCAATTTCTACCAGGCATTACGACAGAGTCACTAAGAACAGCAGAAAGGCAGTTCCCGATGCACAAACCCGAATCAGATTGGAGACATACCATTTCTGTCGTAGGGTTTGCCAGTTTTGGGAAGGTTCTTGAACATTCAATCCTAAAATTTCGTCATACACCGGCTCATTGAAAAACCGAGAGACTAGAAACATCCCTATGAAAAAGATCACTACTCCTATGAGTACCAGTCCAAATGCCAGCCAGTTTGCAGCCCGGTAGAAACTGAACAGGGCAGGAATGGGAGCCAGGAGTGAAGTAAACATCAAGGCAATATTGAGGAGCGATCGCCGTGCTACCTGCAAAAATCGCTGCATCCATTCGGCATACTCAGTGGCGGACAATTGATTGAGCATTGGCTGAAAAATCCACAGCATCGTCAATAACAATCCGGTAAACAGTCCAGTCGAAATGATGGCAATATCTAGTGCAACCTGGGCTAGAGACATTGTTTTTACCTTGCGTCAAGAACTGTATGCGTTTGCCCTTTTCACCATAATAGATGCATCAACAACATTGTTATTTGGCAATTTGCTTGAATCTAGCAAAGAGAGCAGGTAGATAATCATAATAGCGATCGCTCACCAAATAGATGGCATCAATCGTGCAGCTACCACAGCCCAGCGATCGCTCGTTCAATAGGTCAGTCAAGCGCCCCGAAGAAACACCCACCCAGGGGAAATGACCTACGGGTGCTGCTCCTGTGTAATCCAGTTCAGTATCGAATCGCCACTTAGTGCCACCCAACTCCATGCCGATTGGGTTATTGTTAGGCAAGGGCTGAGTTCTGCGCCATCCCACGCTTTGAGCGAAACGTTCCACCTGTGTTTTGGCATGGCTTGAGCCTTTTACCGCTTGCCGCCAAACTCGCTGTTGAGCCGTAAATCCAAATCTGCCGCCACTAGCGTTTGACCAGAGAGCATCCAGAGTTTGCAGATCTGTTAACGGTAGGCGCGAAAGGACGGATTTGCTACTAAACAGTAAATCTCCCTTTGATCCGGCGAGGCGTTGGAGAATTGCTCGTGTCTCCAGATCGGCTGCTTGCCAATCTTTTGCTGCTAAAAGGCTTTGAAGACGGCTGTAGTTAATCCGCCATTTTGCAGTCGATTTGGAAGCAGAATTCACATCAAAGATGAAACTGGAAACAAGTTGATCAAAAACTTTTCTGATCGGCGCTTTAGCATCGGTATAACCAACCGTTAAGCGCAAGACATAACGACCATCAGGACTGCTCAGTAACACATTATCTGACTCGTATAGTCCAGTAGCGGTGTAGGCGATCGCAGGTTGCCCAGCCACGCGAATTGAACGATCGTCATTTCGGCTCAGTTCACCCTTCCAATGGGGTAGTGGTAACCGTTTGGCATTGTTGTACACCGTAATCCGAATCATGGGAGGCGTTTCCATCAGAGCAGCACGGTTCAGGAAATCCGCTTGTTGCCAGAGTTCCAAAACCTGTGATGGAGGGGCTGGTTTTGAGGCAGGCTGAGTTTCGGAGGGCGTGATCACATAGCCACTGGGGGAAACAAAACGAAAGCCAAAGCGATCGCTCAGGTAAAACACATCCCGATAGTGACCAGCAGTAGAACTGGCTGTAGGACTGGCAGCAACGGCTTGTGATGATCGCAACGGTTCTGGTTGGGCAACCAGTCGAGCCGCACCTCCAACTGTAAGACAGGTGAGGAAACTTAGTAAAATGAGGCGCTTCATAAAACAAATAGAAAACAGAATGGATGCACAGAGAGGATGCGTCGTATGGGAAGGATTGACTGATAAAAGACTTTTAACGTCGCAAGCAACGATTCTCTCCACTCATATCTCCTAAGCAATTGCCTCTCTGGTCGAGCAGCACAACCGATCGCACCGTTGGAAATTGTTTGAGGGTGGCATTGAGAGAACTGGTCATGCGGGCATCATCTCCAATGCCACCTGAAACGACTTGCCGACAAAATTGAAGTCTTGCCACATTGGACGTGATGGAGAGGGTAAAGTCTTTGCCACAGTTTGAAGCACCCCGGAGCTTGATTGGAGCGGTAAAACCTCGTTGGCGTTCCTGAACCGTGGGACCTGCAATCACTTGAGCGATCGCAAATTGAGCCACACTGGTTGTGTAAGTCTGTCGCCAAACGGGTTCCACATAACCCAGATTGCCCTGTTGCCCAGGATTTTTGGGAAGGAAGACTTTCACCCGTTGAGATTGGGGAGCGGTAGTTTCGAGTTGGGGATCTGCGATCGCGAGTGTGCCTGGAAGGTGAAAACTTACAAGGCTAATCGCCGCAAAAACAGACGCATTGGCAAGGGTAGAAAACTTGAACATAGTGATGATTTCAGGACATTCTCAGTAGACAGAATCAGAGGTTAGTAGTTGGCATGAAACGATGCTAACCTCGGTGTAGCTATTTACTTGTGCGATGTTCCAAAATTTGAAACCGTTTTAAGCGTTGACCACACCTTTTACAACACTGCCGCAGGGTGATTACCCGATTGGGGGAACTGCTTCGCATCGCTCGAATTTGCCCCCAGTTTGACGAGCGTTGCGATCGCTTCTTCACTCAAGCCCTTAACTCCGGTAATATTCATTCCTTCGTATAGCCCTTCTGCTTCTGGGGTTTGGCACAATTGTTCGGTTTCGACGCTCCAGAGGTTGAGCGTTTCGTCTGCACCGCCGCTGATCAGATAGCGACTACCGGACTAATTACAACCGCTGCCATGCCCCAATAACAGTTTGCAGCGGTTTGGGGAGGCTTGATTGTTCGAGATCAATATAAGCAACGGTGCTGCCCATTGCCTGGAAAACAGTCGTTGGATAATCTGCAAAGGCGGCAGGTGTTAAATACCTCATCCCATCGAGATTGGGAAACTTCTGTTGCTGAAGTTCCTGTTGAAATTGCTGCAATTGCCGTTGCGAAAGACGCTTGATGGTTTGCGGGGCTGAGGTCACAGAAGCCTGCATCGTTGTACTTTTGCGGTACAAAATTCCATCTGTAGTCAAGACCGTTTCAGTGACACTGCCATCCATGCTCCCCGAAACCGTCATTTTGAATACGATATCAGCAGTCGGACTCGGTGGTTGTGATTGGGCTGGGAAGAAGGAGGGCGTAATCTGACTGCCACTGCCACTTGCCGTTGTGTTTTTGACAATCCGCAAACCATCCTGGCTCACATGGTAAACCCAGCTTTGGCGATCGCCCATGACAATCATGCGATAACCGGGAATGCCAATTCGGGTACATGCCTGCCCAGGTTCATAAATTCCCATACAGCCATCCCAGGTTCTAGGTTGAGATTCCAGCACTTTGAGGGTATTGGCTCGAACATTTTCCTGGCGAGCGATCGCTTCAAACAGCAAATCAACCACCTGCGGCGGCAACTGGGATGTATCCCTTGTTTCTAACTTGATCACTTGTGCTCTTAAATCAGTTCGATAAGCCCAGGTTTGTTGACCGTTCGTGATTTCAAGTCGCCATCCTTCAACGATCGCCATTGCACACCGTTCGTTCAGTGCGGCTAAACCGAGGCAGCTATCTGACCAGGTTTCCCGGCTAGAGCGCACGATTCTCAAGCTGCGTTCTGGTAAATTAAAGCGTTGAGCCAGATCTCGCCGTACTTTCAAGGCAACTCGTCGAGGCAACGGAGCAACCACTGGGGGAGATTGATTGAGTTGTGCCGTAGTGAATCGAGTCGATGGGGAAGCTGCGATCGCAGCCGTTTGAACACCAGTTTGGCAAATTGCCCCAAACTGGATAAAACTCATCAGGGCAATGCATCCAACTCGACACATTTGCCTACGATTTTTGAATTGCACGTTACGAATCATAGTTTGAACAAATGGCAGCCAAGCCTGTAGCAAATTGACTTTTTCAGCCTAGCTCTTGATTCACAGTTGCTTTGGTAGCGTTACAAAATTGGCTACAAAAAGACGGGATAGCTAAAATCAAAAACCACCAGCATCATGGCTGATCCTGGGAGCACGATACATTACCCTAACTCTGCTCGTTCAGATTGCTGAGTTCAGGAGCGGTAGGATTTTGCATTGAACCCAACTGCTACCACTATCAGTGACTTTAACGAGACAGAAAACAGTCTGCGATCCACCCAACTTGATAAGCATCCAGTTTGTTCTGAACTGTTGAATCGATTGTTGGAGCAAGCGGTGTTGGATTAATTACTTCATACCAAATCACCCCATCACTTTTGATTCTCCGCCCGGTCAGCCAAATCGTTTGACCAGCATCCACTCCACCCAGGATTGCACTAGAATCTAGCGTCGGGTACTGCCTGAAGTTCGCTCCACTGCTAGGCGCACCATTGCAATCAGCAGGTATCTGATAGGTTTGGTAAGAATCCTTCCAGTGACTATTAGACGGCTGCATTAGCGATGTCCTGTTTGGGAAGCGATCGACTTCTGTCCCCAAGGAAGTTAGTTCAGAATCAAGGATAGGTGTTGGCTGACTTGCTTCTGCTGGTGTTGGATAGGCAGACGAAGACAAATGAGCAGACATATCCGCATCTCTAGACTCTTTTGTATTGGCGTAAAAGGTTACTCCAGCTACGACTACCCCGACAAGACCTGCTGCTGTCAGGAGTGAATTGAGTAATTGTTTTCCTCGTGCAGATGAAACACTATTTGTCATGGCTGAACGCCTCCTAGTTCCAATACTTCCTTGCTAAAAGATGGACGACTGCAATGGTTCAAAAATCTTTTCGCTAAAGTTTACTGATTCAAGTCTTTAATCAGTCTTTCAATTAAACTCTTCACCCCACCTTTGCCGTTGTAAGGTTTAGCGTAAGGATTGACAGCTTTGCCCCAGATTGCTGTGCAAATCTCAAACGGTTTGGTGTACCCTTGCTCAACCAGTTGAGTCATTCGTCCTTTGGCACTCTCAAATAACTTGGTTGGGTTGGCAGTTGGAGACCACGGCAAAATTGGCTCAACGTTTGTCTCACCTGAGACATCACTCACTCCATTTAATGGGAAGGATAGGAGAGGTTGATCCAGGGGAGGAGTTAAATTGTCATCTGCATTTTTGGGGTGGGATTGCGGCAAAACCTCCCCAACCTCCCCAACCTGGTCAACCTTCCCAACCTGGTCAACCCCATCAGAACCTACTTCTGGCAGGGTTTCATCTGGGGAGAAGCTCTCAACCTCATCAGGTTGACAGTCTTGATCCTGATTGAAACCCTCATCAACCTGGCTCAAGCCACTACTAGATGAAGTTTTAGGGTCGTCTTGAGAGCTATCCTCTCCCTGGTTAACGCCTAAACCCTGGAGTAGTCGGGTCACTTCATCGGGGGATAGGTTGTTGAGATAAGGGAGTTTTAAGTCAAACTCCCTATCAGGATAGTCCTCACCTTGTTCAACCCCAGAGCCAGCAGTAGGATGAGACGGATCAAGGCTTGTCTCAAGATGTGTCTCACCATCAAGCTCGATCTCGTCCAGTTCATCCTCACCGATGGTTCCAGCTACGGCTTCGGGTTCTGATAGTTGGGAGGTAGCGATGCCCTGAACGGCATAGGTTCCAGGTAAAGGCATCGTGGCGATAAAGGGGCGTTTTCCGGGCAGTTTGACCAGACAAAAGTAGGTGTCCCCTCGTTCGATTCGCATGTGGTACTGATCTAGCCAAAAGGCTTTATCCGCCGCACTCACCTTGCCTTTCAATTCCTCCTCTAAGGCACGGGGAATGTTCTCGCCGATGAAGATGTTAACCGACTGATCAAAATCATCCCGGTTAAGTCCTAAACGGCTGCACAGGGGGGACTGCGCCACATACAGCACTTTCAATCCCTTGCCTTTCTTCTTGGTCAATCCACGCCCCAGTTTCAACCCCTTGCGTAGCATTCGCGCCAGGTTGCGTTGCATGGAGAGTTGCCCCCGTCCAGGTGGATCAATGTCATCCCGCAAGCGGGCTTCATCCATCAAGATCTCGGCTTCATCGAGGGCAAAGAGTTCTGCTGGGAACTCTCGAATCGGTCGTCCAGCATCTTTATCCAACCGCGCCTGAATGAAGCGGGAGTCCACTAACCGCTCTAGTTTGCCGACCCCGACTAAGCACTCCTCTGCCCCCTTGAAGTTTGGCTCAAAGGTGGTCCACTCGGTAAAGGGATACTTAGGGTCAGCTAGCGTCACGCTCAAGGTGCCAAAGACTGCTCTCAGTGCCCCGACCAGGTTATCTGCCAGGATGGATTTACCAGAGTCAGTCGGTCCAGTAATCCGAAAGTGGTTTCCTGTTTCTGCAACCACCAGTAGCCAGTTGGGGTCAGACTCCATAACTTGCGGTTCCTTAGCGCGTTTACGCTCCTGTGCCTGCGCTTCCCAATCGATGCCAGAAATGTCGATCGCAAGCTTGATGCCGCCATACACCATCTCCACTTTGGGTCTGGACTCACACCCTGGAACAACCGCTTTCACCCCCTCATGCAGCCGAGTGTCGATGAGTTTGAAAGCATCCACCAGGTTGGTGATGTATTCTGGTTCGTCTGCATCCCGGTTTTTGTTGACCACCGGATCAACCGGCAGAATCGTGAAGGTCAGTTCAAACGTGTTGTGGGGCTTGGGTTCGACCACCGGACGCTTCACAATGATGCCGTGCTGATGGAACAAGTCGATCACCTTATCTGCCAGCAGTTCTTCGTGGGTGGCACCAGAGGTTTTATCGGGCTGTTTGAGCCTGTAGGCTTCAGTCATTGCCTTATTTGCCACAGCAGAGTAAAGTTGCTCTCGCTCAGACCATAACCGTTCAAAATTTTCACCCATCTGAACTTCAAGCTCTTTCAACCTTGCTTCTTCAGCCAGCACCCGTTGCTCCAGTTGTGCTTCAAATGCCAACTCAAGCTCGCGCAATGCCTGCTCCCGCGATTGAAGCTCCTGGAGGTGCGCTTGATATTGCTGGGCAAGACTGGTTTCTAGCGTGACTTCCCGTGACTCTAGAGCCTCTTTTTGCTGCGCCAGGGACTGTTTTTGTTGGGCTAGCCATTGGTCAAGTTGCTGGTGCTCCTCCTGGAGTTGATGACGCTGGGTCTCTAATTGCTCCTGTTGACGCTGGAACTGCATTTCTTTGAGGGCAATTTTGTCTCGCTCCTGGCTCAGTTGCTCCAGTGCAGCTGCCTGTACCTGGGTCAACTCCAGGTTTAAAGCCTCTACCTGACGTTGCCACAGGGTCGTGTCCCCTTGCAAATGCTCCATCTGGGCACGGAATTGCCCAAGCTGTTGCTCATGGCGGTAGGTAAGCTGGCTCATCTGCTCTTGAACGGCTGCTAAGTACCGATCTTGAATGGTTTGCCGCTCATCTTGATGCTGAAGTTGAAGCTGATAAAGGTGGCTTTCGTATTGCTGCTTCAATCGAGTCGCAGTTGTGGTGACAGCTTGGTGAACTTGCATCTCCAGGTTGTTTTGCCAGTGCTCTTCTGCTTCCTCAACCTTGCTGTACAAAGCAACGGCGGCAAACGCGGACGCTAAACCACTCCATTGCACCAGGTTCCAGAACCAACGGTTATTTTGATCAGTTGGAATCACAAAGGTAAAAACGGCGGCGATCGCGAGTGCCGTTAACCCATGCGCGGTTCGTTTGAGGTAGCCAACATCGGGTTCTGACTGGGTGGTAAAAGCAGACGCACTTTCATACCGAGTGTTCCCATCAATCGTCGAGAATTCAGGAGTAGCGCCACCATAAAATTGATCAACCATATCGCTTGCACCTCGCGTTGGCTTGCTTTGAAGAAAAGGGTTAACCAGGAGTTATGAATTCCCAGAGACTCAGCGCAAACCCTGCCAAACCTGCTGGGACATGGAGGTTGAGATGGGTTTGATAGTCTCTCCAAAATCGGCTTCCCTGAAGCACCGTGGGATAGAAAAGCATCAGCCCACCGAGAAAAGCAATCAGAAAGATTGCCATGTTGGGCAATGGGAGTTGTGATGCCAAAATCCACTGCACGAGAGTGGCGCTGCGGTTTAGCAAGAAGAAGGTGGCAACGGCGATCGCTAAGCGTTTCATCAGCACTCCAAATCGTGAAAAGCTACTTCCAGCAAAGGTCTAGAAGATCCATTGAGACTCAATCTTTGGATAGCAGGATGGGGGACAATAGCAGCCCTTATTTAAACAACTGCCGCACATTGCCCTCGAAGCCCCGTTCAACTTTGGTGGCTTTCGCTCCAAGCCCTGCGGTGGAGTAGTTGGCAAACTGTGAAATCAACCCTCGCAGTTTCAGGATTTCCTGGTCATCCAGGTTCTTTTGATCCGTCGAATCAATCTTCATCTGCATGGCAGAAAGCTTGGCAGAAATTCCCTGACGATGGAGATCCCATTCAAAGGGAGCCGCCGCTGCATCATCAAATGCCATCGCCGCTTGAAACCGCTTCTGGATCAGCTTACTGACGACGATTGAAAAGTCCTGCTTCGTCATCTCAACGCCCACTTCAGCAATCCCAACCTCAATCAGCCGTTGGTCAAGCACATGGTAGTCACGCGCCAGTTCTGCCTGGGCGATCGCTAGTTGCACCCCTCGATGCTCACGCTTGACAGTTTCTAGCGCAACTTGAAATTGGGCTTCGGTCAAGTGCCGAATTTGGGGTCGCTTCTGATACGGCGTGATGGAAGGGGCATGGCTATTGGGTCTTTGAGAATAATTGGGTTCTTTCATTTCAACCAATCCTCGCTTCGAGTCCTATCAGACATTGGGTAAACCATCGTCGCCACCGGATCTGTTGGAGGCAGGGATGAGGAGGGACGAAGAATGACAAGCGCAGTTGAGACAAAAATCCAGGCAGCGAAGGCAACCAGGGGTAGCCCCAGGCACATTGCAAAAATCAGCGTGGGCAAATCTGCGCCATCGAGCCAAATTTCAACACTTTGCCGCCATCCCTGACTCTCGTTGACAACCGCATTTGCCACTTGAACTTGAGCGATCGCGTTGCCAGTTGCGTTGACAGAACTCCGAGCGGCATCGGAAACAACCTGTTGAGCCTGAGTTACACCTTCAATCAGTTGCAAATCAGACTCTCTTTGCCACTTCAAAGCGTCTAGAAGTTGCTGACCATTGGCAGGAGTGGGTTCAGTAGCCCTGGTTGTAGCAGTCGCCGCATAGACCGCCCGCTCAATTTCTGGACGCAGAACGTTCACAAGTTCCTGAGCCATTTGAGACCTGGACAGGACTGCACCGGGCGTGATGTATGGCTGATGGTCTGCTCGCTCGATGTCGTGCAAACTCGATGGGGAGAGATGGGTTGGCAGGATTCCTGCTTGATGGGGGTTTCCAGTCATTTGGGTGGGCACCGGGTGAGTCGGCACCAATGAGCTATGAGCTACACCTCCCGTATGGGAAGAGGTTTGAGGGGGTTGCGGAGAGGGGAACGCTTGAAACCCACCGAAGGGTTGATGAGTTTGACTCCAAGACATCAAGGCTTGCTTGAAGAGTTGACCTTCAGAAGTTCCAAGCAAGTCTGCGATCGCATATAACCCTGCCAGGGTGATAAAGGTGCGACCCAGTTGCTCAACATAATGCTGGTCATGGGTGAGCCGTCCCAAAGCCTGATGGAGATAGGGTTCTCGTTCTACACCAATACCAAACGCTCCAGGTAGCATTCGGTAAGGAAACAAGGCTCCATGCTGAGGGTCAGGGATGACATGCTTGATCCAGGCTTGAGGATCGTATTGGGAATTGAACGTCATGAGTTGTCTCCAGAAAATTAAGAGAAGCACCACTGTTGCTAAAGGCAGGCGGTAGAAAGAAGATGCACGGGCGTTATTTACCAAAGGGGCTGAAGAGGATCAGATAAGCGGTGAGAGCCTGGTTGGTCAGGTTGTCAAAGCTCTGGGTTGGATCAGCATCAAGAACCTGCTGCAATCGTCGGAACAAGGGTTCTGAAATATGGATTTCAAGAGCAATTGGGGTTTCAAGGGTAGTCGTAGGCATGAGATGCATCCTTTGTGATTTTGGATAAAGATTGAGAGGCGAATGGATGGCTCGAAGGTTTTATGGCTTAGGAAAAGCCATTGAGGAAGGAGGCTTTGGTGGGTTTGGGGTCTGTGACAAAGAGGCAACGCGCCAAGTAAGGGCAACCGTGAGCATCACCAGCACAGCGATCGCGATCCACGTCAGGCAGATTGCTGTTGGGGCGAGTCGGCGGGGATAGACAGTAAGCCCAACTTTTTTGCCAATTCCACTCGTGCTGACTCGGTTGCCTGCATCATGCTGCCGATTTCTGCGATCGCCAGTTCAGTCCCCAAACGAGAGCCTTTTTGAGTGGCATTCTGTTTGAGGGCATCTTCGAGGGTCTGATCGTTGCTCACAAACTGCTGGAGGGTTGTGTTCAGGCTGGTAATGGCTTCAGCCAGTTGTTGTGTCGAGTCAACCACCGTCAGGTTGAGCGGTTGAATGTCTTGAACCGGAAGCGGTACGTCAGACTCTCGAATGGTAATTGCGGCGGTTACTGGAGGGTCAGCAGTTTGATTCTGAGACGCAGAGGCTTGGAACGCGGCGACCAAATCAGGGTTTTGCTCCCAAAGCTGAGTTTTCCAGGCTTCAAAAGGTAAGCCAGAGGTTCTATACCCACCCATAAGTTCGATGCAGAGCGGGGTATACCGCTCGTCAGGCAATTTCAAATCGGTTTCAGCAAACCAGGGACAGGCATCTTTGACCTTCTGAAACCACTGCTGAACCGATTTTCGCGATACCCCGTAATACTGGGCGATCGCTTTGGTGAATTGCGGATCGCTGGGTCGCCAAAGGGGAGGGTGAGCATTCGTACTACCTTCGCAAGAAGTCGTAGGGGAACTCGCAGCCACTTCGCTCAAGGCTCCCTGAGTAGGTGGCAGATCGAGTTCTTGCGAAATAGAGATCAAGTCTGTCATTGGCTCAACTACCGATAAATCAAGGTATTCAGTCATTTCATAAGCCCTTAAAGAATGTTCACGGGTAGCAACTGGTGAAGTGGTAGGTAGTGGGTATCCAGTTCTTACGAAGAATGTTAGCATAGCTTCCGAAGCTGTCAAATAGCTTCCGAAGCTTTTCCATTACTTACGAGGTAAGAGTATGATTTCTGCATCCAAGTTTCTCCTGTCCGATGAAATGGCTCCAACGAAGAAAGAAAAAGTAACTTTCACTTGTACTGCTGAAACCAAGCAGGCGTTGGAGGCATGGGCAGAACGGGAAGGACGGACCGTTTCTAATTTGGTTGAACGGATTGTTTTGGCAGTGCTAGCAGATCAGGAGAAGGAAGACCGTCGTGACTAGTTCAGTTAGCGTCTTTCGCTCCATTGTCTAACTTGGACTCAATTATCTCTAAAGCTCGAACTCTTTCAACATCACCTGCTTTGTGTTCTGGCTGTAAGGACAAAGCGGTAAATCAAAATTCAGCTTTTCACAAAAATTCTAATCAGGAGCAATGCGACCGAAGCCTGTCCCAAGTCAGGTTAAGAAACGCAGAGGGAATCCAATGAGAAAGCGATCGCCAACTTTCCACGGATAGCGATCGCCCTCTAAATGTCCTTTACAGACTTATTACTCCAATGATACCAAGACATTCCCGGCAAGGTACAGCCCTTGCGCCGGATCAAATTTTCAATGCTGGATTTCGGGATGGGATGAACCGTCGTATCCCCCATCCGCAATTTCAAGACAATCTCCACTACCTCAAAGGCTACGCCGAAGGCTGTTGTTCTGCCTCAGACAGCCCTACGCTGATAGCTTTCTGTCAAATGCCCAGCCTCGACTCTGCTTTGCAATCCATTCAAAACTGGGAGCAAGATCGAGAACGTTTTGGCTTCGGCACCGTTGCTCTCGGTTATCGCGATAATTCATGGATTGTGCTGGTCTCCAAGGATTTGCACGATGCTGCACTACCCTTTTGATCATCCCTAAGTAGTGCTAAACAAGCGCGATTGTTTAGCACGTTTCCTGAGATCGCGCTTCTCCTCCATCTGGAACCCACCACTGTCGTGGGTCAATTCCTCATGCAAGTTTTTACCCTTGAGACGGTCGAACGCTGTCCTGTCTTCCAAGTCGCTACCCCTCAAGTTCTGGGAACCTCAATCGTTCTAAATCTCGAAGAGTTCCCAGAATTCAATTGGCTACCGGTTTACCTTACAACCCTCACCACTTTGCAGAATGAGCGAGATCGCTTGAGCCATTCCATCCAAGCGATCGCCGAAGGCGAGGTTTACCGCAACTGCTGGATTGAACCTTACACCAAAACCAAAAACGAAAAGCAATACACCTACTATCAACTGCGCTGGCTGACTGGAGAACGCAAGAAATCCGGTCAACCCAAAGTCAAAACCAAACACCTTTCCCATCGAGCCGTGAGTGAAGTTCGAGCCGCAATCGCACGGGGACAACAAGTTGAGGTACTGGAAAAGCAACGGCAGCAGGTTGAGACGGAGATTTTCAGACTCAAGCAACTGGTTCAGGGAATAGACAAAAGACTTCAACGAGTAAGTTCCCAGAACTTGATGACCCGCCAACTGAACGATTTACTCTTGCAAGGGGGCAACGACAATGAGCGGTAAGACTCTGGAAGCTAACTCAATCCCAATTCCACCCCATCTGACAGGATTGCTCAAGCAAGCTTTGGGAAAATCAGCGACAGGATTTGATGAAGGAGCCTTCCTGCAACAGCTTCACTACTGGACACTCAACTCTGAAACGACAGGCTGGATTATTGACGGAACAAAATGGATTTACAACTCGCTCAAGGCTTGGCAAGAGCAGTTTCCCTGGATGACCGAGTATGGGTTGAGGAAAGCGATCACCAATCTAAAAAAGCTTGAATTGATCCAAACCGCTCAACATTGGATTACTTCCTACAAGCGAGTCATGTTTTATCGGATCGACTACCAACAGTTGGTAATCTTCGCTGGAGACAGATGCGATCTGATCACAGATCGATGTGTGAATAGTGATCAAGTCGATGTGCCGCCTGATCGCATGACAAATACAAAGACTTCTTCAAAGACTTCTTTTTCAGAACAACAAACAGTGGTTGTTTCAGAAATGAATGAAAGTCTTGAAGACACTAGTGGTCTGGAAGTACCAACTTGCGATCGAACTTGTGGAGTGGAAGTAAGCAGTTCTAAAGCAGACCGCTTTTTTCAGGCTAGCTCTGGGAAGACTTCAGCAGTTCAACACTCAGAGTTCCCAGAACTTAGTAACGCAGTGGCTCAAGCAATCGGTCAGTCAATCCCTGTTGCATTGAAAAAGGCGATCTCTCGGTTTCCTGACCGGGTGCAGCCAGCGATCGCCTACTTGCGCTTCCAGCAGCAACAACGACAGATCAAGAACCCAGTTGGTTACTTGTATAGTGCGGTTATCAACGGTTGGGATCTCACAATTTCTGAACCGTCGATAACGCCTGCTGGCTTTAAGCAGTGGTTTGACTGTGCAAAAAGGAGGGGATTGGTCATTGCTGCAACCCTAGTCGGTGAAATTCATCACACTCTGCACGTTCAACATGGCTGGTTGCCAACCGAGCAATTGATGCAGGAGTTTGACTTGTAGTTGCACTAACAGCGAAATAGTTCAAGCACAATATCTCTAAAGCGATGTAACCAGAGATGCTTGGATCAAAGTATCAAAAATGGGATCGCCAAAGTTCATTAGGCGGAGGGATGGGAACTCATTAAATACCTCTGGATGAAAGGTGACGTTGTAGGTTTTGTGCTGGTAGATTAGCTGCCAAATTTGTCCACCTAAATCTTCAAATTTTACTTCCATTGCCTCAAGTACCTTTGAAGTTGTGAGCAGCGCTTCAATCCCGTCTGCGGTTACAGGCGTTGGCGGAAGTGGTTGACGCAGTTGGGCTAAATCAGCTTCCACATCCATTGCCACCATTTCATCCAGGGCAGGGCGAAGCGGTGGGGTATCCAGGTCATGGTCGAATTCTGAGAGCAGCACGTCTTCCTCTTCTGGATCAGCACTCATCACGGCACGCTCTAGGAAAGTGGGCACTTTTGCCAGAATCGGTTGCAGATTGCCCACAACACTCGCAAAGGCGTTGATCCGATCGCGCAGTTTCTTGTAAACCTTTGCTTCAACGGTGCCGTCATAGTAGAAGTTGTGGATTCTGACAGTCGAGTACTTCTGTCCAATCCGGTCAATCCGTCCAATCCTTTGCTCCACACGCATTGGATTCCACGGCATGTCGTAGTTGAACAATACCCCGCAGGTTTGCAGGTTCAAGCCCTCACTGGCGGACTCGGTGCAGAGCAGCAGCTTCACCTCTCCTTCCCGGAAGCGGCGTTTGATTTCCTCCTTCCGTACAAGGCACCACTCACCATCGCGGTACAGTTCGCCACCGCGACCAGAGTAACAGGCAACTAGACTGCCAAAACTAGAACTGAGGAAATCCCGCAAATAGTCCAGCGTGTCAGTGTATTGAGTAAAGACGATCACGCTTTCTCGTTCATTTAATTCTTGCCGCAAGATTGTGATGAACTGGGCACACTTGCTGTCTTCCCCGGTGTTATCAAACTGACGCAGCAAGTCTTCGAGGTACTGAATCTCCTTTGGATCAATCGGCTCCAGGTAAGATTCTAGCCCTTCGATCACCGCATCATCGGCATCGTCCAGTTCTGCTAAATCATCGAAGGTTAGACCGTTGCCGTGTTGAGTCAGCAGTGAGTCTAAGCGGCGTTGCAGGGATTGTTGAACGGCGTAGAAGGAACTGGTCAGGCGTTTACGGTAGAGCGTCATGAGAAAGCCGAGTGCTTTGCGATTCTCCTTTTGTGCCAATCGGTAGAAGTGGCGCACATACTGACTTACAGCCTGGTAGAGTTGAACTTCGCGGTTCGGTTCGAGCACGATCGCGTTGTCCCAGACTTCCCGCACTGGAACATCCTGCTTCAAGATGCCACGACGGTAATACTGTCGCAGCGTGTCGCGGGTGTGGCGAAACATCCGATCTTTAAGCGGGGTATGGGTCGTCAGGTATTGCCGCGTTGCCGAGATAAATGCTTCGTCCTCTAAAAGCTGCTTGCTGTTGATGATCTTTTGTCCCTTCTGCCAAGTATCTTGGAGGCGATAAGTGAGGAGACGGTCTTTTTTCTCTAAGTGCTGTTGTAGACGAGGACACGACTGACCACCCTGCTTGAAGTAGTCGGTGGACATTTGTTGCCAAAAGTCGAGGATGTGGCGATCAGGTGAGTCAGTTAGAGACGCAAAGTAGTTGCAGAAGTTGTCGCCGTACTGCCAATGACCTTGCAGCCTCAGCAGGCTCAAAAGGTCGAAGACTTCGATCGGGTCGATTTGCATCGGGGTGGCAGACAGAAGAATCAGCGCCTTTGTGCGATCGCGCAGTTGTCGCATTAGCTGTAGTAGGCGGTTGGGAGTGTCCTTACGGTCTTGTGGGCTTTTGCGACGGGCATGGTGAGCTTCATCTAGGATCACCAGATCCCACGGTTCAGCCTCCAGCAGTTCTTGCATTCGCTCTTGACGGCGAACTAAATGACTTGATGCCAGGATCAGGTTTTGGCTATTCCAGATGTTAGGTGCAAGCGGCGTAGTTTGTTTGTAAGGATCGTGGAGTTCACCTTGAAGGTAGCTCCAGAAGTGGAGATTGAATTTCTCACGCAGTTCTTCCTGCCATTGAGGTTGAACGCTGGCGGGAGCTAGAACCAACACCCGCTTCACCTTTTGAGACAGAATCAAGTAGCGCAGGATCAAGCCTGTTTCGATCGTTTTTCCTAGACCTACTTCATCAGCAATCAGGTAGCTGCAAGGAAATTCTTGGGCGACGCGACGGAGGATTTTAAGTTGGTGTGCCCAGGGTTGAATGGGAATAGACTTAATTGCAAAATCGAGGCAACCAGGGTCTTGATGCAGATTGGCAAGTTGAGTAAAGGCTTGGCGTTCTTGCTCCCAAGCTTCAGTGGATACGAAACCTGGAGAAGCTGTAGGAATTTGCTCAGGTTCATAGTCCGCGTCCGCCTCTTCCTGCGGCTCCGCGTTTTTTAGAGAGCGAGTATCAAACTCTGCCTGCTGATTCCAGATAGGCTTTGTAGTTGGAGCATAGCGCAGCAACTTCTTCTGGACGGCTTCTGGAACTTCAAATACACGGACATTAGGCAATTCGTTGTTCCAGAGTTTATCGAACCGGGAATTTTCAAGCTGTACCCGCTCTGGATCAGTGCCAATTTCCCAAGAGCGAAAGACGTGAAAAGACTCGATGTTTGCTTCCCAGCCTCCCATCGACTCGTTGTTGGAGCCACTGAAGGCAAGTTGATCGCCGTTAGCATCGGTGATGATTCCCACCTTTTCGTGAAAGATGCGGTTAGGGTCAAGCTGGCGATCGCTTTCTTCCGGTGTGCCGTCTGATTTGAGGGGAACGGCAATGCGAATGTCGAGATACTGGTTTTGAATCAGCCAACTGAGGATCTCGAAATGTTTGAGTTGAGCGAAGTTTTTGGGCGGTTGAAGATCGCTATCTAGACGTTGGGTGACAGCTTCTCGCAGTTCATAGCCTTGTTTGATTGCCTGCAAATCTTGAGGACTAAACTGACAACCCATCACAAGCCGCATTTGCCCCTGATTGTGCAACATTGCCCCCAATCCGCGCGCGACTTTGCTGAGAATGCTGCTATTGAAGAAGCCAGATTTGCGATCGTACTGAATTGCACACTCCAATGCTGGAATGTAGAAGTCAGCAACGGGATTATTTTCGTCACTGGAGTAGCTAATTTTCCAAGGATACTCACGCAGGATTTGAGTCATAGTGATTGAAAGAGCTATTTTCGACTTATATAGGAAGCTCGACAATAATCATTAATTGAGTTCCCAACACTAAAGAAAGTGTCAATGATTGTTATTCGATACGTTTCAACATAGTTCTTAATTTTTAAGGCAGAATGATTTCTTTCATCTTTCTCAAATTCCTCAACAAAAAAACCTAAATCTATCACCTTTCCCTGTATACTTGTCAAACGAAATTCTGTATCAAGAAGTTTTCTATGTTTAATCGTATTTACAAGATCTTCGGTGTAATTAAACTCAGCTAAATTTACGAAGCTATCAACAGAGTCAGCTATGCAGCTTACATACCTCTGCTTTACAGAATCAATAGAGGCATCAGCTTGTATTGTTCTTAGCTTTTCTTTAACTTTTTTGATGTTAATTTGGTTTTCTCTCAGCTCTAACGATACTTTGCTAAAAGGCTCAATCACGAATTTATAGATAATATGTGCAAGAACATCAGCAAGAGAATGCAAATTATGTGCTATTGATTCAAAATATATTTCAACCTCCAGTTGAAGTCTTCTAAATTCCTGACTTTTCTCAGATGATAACTGAAGAGAATGGCTAGAGACTGAAGCATCAAGCTTTTCAACAGCAAAAAGGATACGGTCAAGTTTATTTTGAATTGTTTTGATATAAACTCTAGCCTCATCAATTACTTGGTGAGGACATAGCTGAAGTAACTCTTGAGCATTCCAAGTTTTATTACTCATCTATCTACCTTCATTCTTGTAACGCTTTTCCATTTTCAACCGTGCTAAAGCTGATTAAGCCTTCTTCCACTACTATAAGTTCTGTTCACATAACTCAAATACGTAGCGAAGTCTTCCTAGTAGTAAATCCATATCTCCGACTGAGTATAAAGGAGTTTCGTAAACCTCTCCAGTTGTCGCGAGTCGATAGAATTGCCACCCTTCGCCGTTGGTGACGATCCCAAAAACATCAATATCATGATTGACTTGACGATTCTGCCATTGGCACGCCTGCATTTCGACAAGGCATTGGGCTAACCCCTGCTCGAAGTCGTCTTTTTTGGCTTCAATGATGCAAAGCAGTGGAGTATCTAAATATCGTTTGCGTTCTGCAACCAGATAATCGACATATCCAGTTGCAACATCTCCCTCTAACTGTGGACCTTTCCAAATTCTGAGGCGATCGCTCGTAATCATTGCCTCCTCACAAATGGCATCAATCAACAGTTTTTTTGATTCTTCGTAGCCTTGGAGATTAAACGTTTGTTCTAATCGCTTGAGTCGTTCTTGAAAGAAGGCTGAAGGCTCTACAGGCTTTGCTTCGATCTCCCAATGAATCAGATCGGCGAGATTGAGTTGCTTAAAGGCATCGGCATAGCTAAAGCTAGAAAAGTTTTTCTTTTTTGATTTGGGAATTTTAGGTTGTGTCTTACTCATCGTCTGTCACCACTTCAAAATCTAAGGTTTGCTGCCTTTCCTCTAACTCTAGTTCGGGTTGGACATAGACGACTTTGGCTTTGATTTCGTCCATTGCTAGCCACAAGTCGGCGAGTGCCTTTTCTTCAGGGATACGTTTGCGTTCGTCGCCGATGCGGGGGATGACTTTGAGGGCGACTTCCCACGATCGCATAAATAAGTCGTTACTCAATAGTCCAGTTGATTTGAGGAAGCGGCGGACGGGTTCGATCGTGCCTTCTTCCAGGTACAGCGTGATGATAGCGTGAAGGGCATCAATCAGATAACGGGCAGAAAATTCTTCTTCGACCAGGGAGAAGGCGCGTTTTTTGTGGCGCTGTTGGGGAGTGAGAAATTTGCAGGTGCCGCTGGTGGAGTCGAGCAGTTTGTAGGTTTTTGCCAGGTCTGCGACGTTGAAGCCTCCGACTGCCAGGGCAAGCTGACGGGCATCGTCGAAGGGGAATTCGCGGGCGCGGAAGGCATCCCAGGCGAGCATATACCAGGTAGTGAGGGGGTCGAAGCCCTGGGTATCGGTTTGGGCGAGTTTGTAGAAGCGGTAGTTGGCGATCGCTCTCCTGGCTTCGGCAAAGGCTTCTTCGGGGCGGACTTCGTTGCCGGAGGAGTCGAGGATGGGGTAGTTGCGGGAGAAGACGTTGAGGGCGGGACCGAAGGCACTCAGGTAGAGGTCGATGCCAGTGATGTCGTTTTCCTCAAATTCGGGGGCGCGTTGTTCGACGAGGTTGGCGACATCGGGGCGGAGGTCATCCCACCAGGCTTGTCCAGCGTTGGAGTCGCGTTTGCGGCAGACGAGGAGGACAGTGCTGGAGACGGAGTTTTTTTGTGCCTGGTGCAGGTTTTGGGGGTTTTCGGTGCTGACTGCCCAGGATGCAGTGATTTCAAACCCGGCATCAATGAGGGATTTGGCGAGAACATCCCACGCGCCAGAGTCTTTGTGGTTGAACTGGACGGTCATCACGCCATCGTCGCGCAGGACTCGATGGTATTCGGCAAAGGCAAGCGCCATTTTTGCCTCGTAGTCCTTCCGTGCAAGCACTTCGGGAGATTCTCCCATTCCCCGAAAGCGACCGGGATTAGCAATCGCTTCGTTATCCTTATCCGTTAACTCATTAAAGAAAAGACTGGGAAATGTATCTAGTAAATTTACTCTCAACCAAACATAGAAGAAGTCTGAAATTTCACCATAACGAATTGTGTCGTAATAAGGGGGATCTGTAACGATGAAATTTACAGCTCTATCAGGAATATGGTTCAGACTATCAGCAGACGCAATATCAATCTTAATGAGTTGCGTTACATCCTGATAATCAAAGGAACCCGCAAACCCAAGTTCTCGACCAAAATAGTGAGCGAGAACGTCATAATCTGAAGCAAAAACATCTGCACATAGCCGCCATAGATCCAGACATCCGTTAGTTTCTGGATAATTCCAGGCTAGGTTTAAAGCATGTTGAGTAGATGCTCTCTTAAAACCTGCTCTAGATGAGTCCCACAGTGAGAGTCTACAGTTTGTATCCGCACATCTATCAAATACTAATGCTAAATATGTGAGGATTGCTTCACTTTTCTCAAGTGAATTATCTAAATTCAGCTTCTCTCTGACATCCCGGAGAATTGCGGCATAGGTAGCAAGAGTTAGAACTTGACGAGGGTTAAATAAATCTTTCCAGTAAAAGATTCCATATAAATATAGGTCTGGACCTCGATGGGTGTTTGAGGGAATTTCTTGAATTGGCAACAATAATTCTCCCTCTAGCTCAGACAACTTTGCTTCTAAATAAGATGTACTTGTCTCAAAACCTTCAATATCCAGTAGTTGTGGAGTTCTAAATTCAAGGGAAGAGTTGCCTTTTCTGTATGCAATTGCATATACCTGATGTCCAAGCTTGTTTGTTTGGCTGTACTGCTTAATATACTCATCCTCAATAACATTTTCACAGTTTGGGCATCTACCAACACCACGGCTAATTGTTGTTACAGTATCGGGATCGTACTCACCATCTTGTGTCTCGATTGTTGTTCCTTTACCTTTCTTTCCCTTTACTAATTCAAAATCTACTCGCTTATCAGAAGGATTCGGAATTGGTCTTACTGCACACCATTTGTTTAAATTCTGCTTTTCTGGTCGCTTATACAACCACCAATTCGGACTCAACGGTACTATCGATTCACAATTCGGACACTTAACCGTGTGTGCCCAAAGGTAATTCTGAACCTTCTCCCTTGGCAATGACGGAAAAAATGGGGCAAGCCGTTTCTCCGCCTCATCGCCCACCCACTTCACCCACTTATCAATCTCCACCTGAAGATCCGCCCCAAACTTCAGCGGATACTCGATCGCCGCCTTCATCGTCACCACCGCCACCGGATTTAGATCCGAAGCAAGCACATTCAGCCCATACCGCGCCGCCTCAAACGGAATGCTACCGCCCCCCGCAAACGCATCCAACACCGTCGGCGTTTTCGTGCCCCACATCTGCTCACAAAGTTCCTGCACCTTTTGGATGCGATCGGGCGATGGCGGCGTTTTATACAGCTTCGTCGTCTTGTCCTGCATCCCCCCGACCCGCCGATTTAGCCCCAGCAGCCACTCAAACTCTTCCATTGAGACATCCGCAGGCAGCAGCGACCCCAACACACTCGCCCGACTAAACGACAGCGGCTTGCGCGAATACCACCGATGCAAGCCTTTGAAGGGATTGCCCCCATGCTCGTAATACACCTGCTCGTTAAGCAGCGTCACAGGCATGATTTTCTCGATGAACACAGGCTTACGCTTTGGGGTGGGGTCGGTCATATCTCAGAAACACCAATAGCAAGATTCTTCCAAGTGTTCCCAGTATGCCCGATCAGCCCTCTATTCGCCGCTTTGTCGAAGCCTCTCCGCAGGAGAATCGCCTTCCTGCTCCACAAGAGACGTTAGCCAGTTCTGATCGTCCTGCGCCAGAGACGGCTGTGGGGGCTGAGTGTAATCGATCGCCAGATGATAGCGCCCCCGTTTATACACTTTTCCAAGAATGTCTTGCAGATTTAACAAAGGCTCTTCCTCCCCAGCTTTCAGTGGCACAAGAAAACTAGGAACCTCCTGCCGCACGCTAAAAGCGTACAACTGCGCCGAAGGACGGCGATCGCTACGGCTCACCAAAATTCGATAGTCTGACTTTGCCGATCCTGACATCGGCAACGGTTGTCCACCCCGCAGCAAATCAATTTCTACTAGATGGGTCAAGCTGGCTAATACCTGGTTGCGTTTCCGTTCGTATGCTTGCCTGCCATCACCCGCCCGTTTGTTTTTGGGAGATAGAATCTCAATCGCCGTAATCACTGCCCCGGTTGCCACCTCTCGAATTTCTAAATACCGCTCCTGCACTTCCTCCACCATCGGTAAAGTCACGGTGAGGGGTTCAGACGTTAGCATGGCAGTTGCCGCAGACGAGTTCTCCTCCGTTCGCTTAGAGACTATAGAGACATCAGGAATCCCGACTAGGAGGCTGTCGTCGCCGCCACTAAAATAAGTGCGCTTCTCGATCGCCACCCGATACTTCTCACTCAAATGATCAGTTAGGTCATCTGCGATCGCCACAATCAAACGGCTATGAACTTCTGACCATAGCTCAGGGTTTTCTAAATAGGGGTTCATTCCAGGAAAGGGCGATCGCATGGTTCCCATTCACTAACTCTATCTTGATCATGGCTTGAGGAGAATCAATTTTTCAATCCTTCAGCAGCAACAAAAATTATTCATTCCCAGTTTACAACTCTACATATAGAAGCGGTAGTGATACTCCAGCGGGTCATTTTTACCGACGTACTTCAAAATGCTCCCAACTTGCCTTGCCGCACGAATTGTAATTGGTTCCCCACGATCGAACTGCGTATTGTTCCAATTCATTTTAGTCAGGGCTAAAATTTCTTGTGCTAAAGCCCGTGGAGTTTCTTCTGTACTTTCACATCGAAATTTCAGGGGACGAGGCACATACATCCCTGGATAAGTTGAAAAGAAATCAATACTACCTCGTGTATAAAGGACGAAGGTTCGGTCATCTAAACCTAGTAATGTTCCTCGTAGTGGAGGGTATTTACCATATCGAAATAGTCGAGTTCCTGCTCTGTCATCAAAGCTAATAAACTCTGCCGTATCAATACCGTGCTTCTCTAAAGCATCTTGGAACCCCTCAAACTCCTCTGGAATGAACCGAGACGTTTTATGCAAGACAACTCTTGCAGGTAAAGTACGGTGCTCTCGACGATACATTGATAACGCATTTGAGAGCAACTCTGCCGCATCTGATGCTGGAAGATAAGGCTGACGGTCATCTTTCGACAATTCTGCTTGTCCACCACGCAAGATAACACCTTCACCCCGCTCATTAAATATTTGAGCAGTGCTAGTAAGCAACTTAGAGCGATCGAGAGTTTTGTAAAAGCTGATGCCGATGTAGCAGGTAGTTAAATCTCTCGCATCTCGAATCAACCGCCACGGAGTTCCTAAAGCTTTGTAGTAAAGAGCAGTATAGAAATTCCAGGCGCGAGTAGCCTCATCTTGCAACGTTTGGGACTTTTTCCTTCGCTTTGCTACTTTTGACTTCTTACTTGCATTGAAAGTAATAGGCAATACAATTTGTGTTGGCTTTCGTAAAGCCATTGCTTTAGCCTTGAACAAGTCATGGAAGTCTAAGTCAATTTCTTGTGAAGCATCAGATTTTTTGGGAGGTTTCGGCTTATTATACTCTTCTTCCTCAAGTTCCATACGTTCTAATAGGGACTCTGGCAAGGCACAAATTAAAACGTCAGGGCTTGTTTTCTCATCAATGTACCGTAACTCCTCAATCAGAAAATCAACAGCCTCGCGAACAAGTGCATTACGGTCTTCATTTTTTAAAATTTTATCTAAATCTCTACTTGAAATGGATACATTTCTTCGAGAATCTAAATCGATGTCTGTTGGTAGACTACCTGTTTCTCCATATCCTGGGAATTCAGGAAAGAGATACGGTTGCTTACTTTTTTTAGGCTCAATTCCCTGTTTACACTTCTCTAGCCAAGACTCAAGACCTTCAACGGTTTCAGATGAACCAATTACTCCTAACTGAATTTCTTTGGGAGCAGAAGCACTAGCATAATCAAGTGGTTTATGATGCATCATGCCAAAGCGGATGTCAATATGCCGCCCTCCACTTCCAAACTCTAATTCTGGTTCTGGTAAGAATTCAATCTTCATCTTTCATTTGAAACAAAGGTAAATCATTTAGTGAATCTTCTAGTAACGCAGCATCTTCACTATCTTCGTTCTTCAACCAAATATAATCATCAATACCAACATCAATCTCAAATTCCTCTAACTGATCAAATTGCAAGAATGAATATGGGCAAAGGAACAAATTACCTTGAACCGGAGTAATCAAATACTCAGCCCACATTATGAGTTGACCAAATACTGCTGAGTTCTTTTCAAGACGTTTAATCCCTGATAGTTTTTCCTGTTCGTACTTATCTCTTGTATAGCCGTCCCGCGTGAAGAAGTAAGTCGGTGTGATTTCAAGGAACCAGTTAGACTCAATCCTTAAAAACTGCCCATCAAAAGCAGAATGGCGATAGTACGCCACCTCCTTTGAATCCTTTTTGAAATAGGGTAGGAACACATCTCGATGAGTTTTTTTTGCAAGGCTACGGTAATAGTATGTTCGGATTGATAAATCAGGAGTCGGTTTAAAGTAATAACATTTCTTCTTCTGGTCAAACAAAAGGTCATCTTTAACTTTCTCGCGCAAAGTCTTGTTCAGTAACCAAACAAGCTCCTGCTGACGCTCTAGCTTGTTTGAAAGCGACCATTCCTCTATTCCATGCACTTCAACAGTTCCTGGATCACAAATTGTAGACCAAGGAGGTTCACGGAGGTCGTGAAAACTTAACACTAAATTCTCTTTGAGAAGCCACTCTTGTCCTAAATCTCGACCAATTCTTTGTAATGCAGAGTAGGCTTTAGACTCGTCTTCGGTCACTGTACAAGCTGTATAAAGGTGTTCTCCAAACTGGGAAACCCGCAAAAGATTGGAATACAGTTTCTCTTGTTTTGGACGAGGAGCCAGATAAAGACCTGAATCGCGAGGAATAGAAAGCTGGATTAAAGCATCCCTAGCAGCAATATCAAAGCGATCCTGCTGCTTATTAAAAAGGACTTTTCGCGATCGGCGTTTCTCAGGATCTTTAAAGTAGTCCTTTAGCGAAATCCAATATGCTTCTCGTGTTGTGACTCTCACAACAATCAAAATTACAGGAGCATTTCCCTGGAGCCAATAATCTATGTCCCGCTGTTCACAACGATACTCAAAGCTAGTATCCGTTTCTGCTTGCCATCGGGTCTGTTCAGTAGCTTTGCTTTGAAATTGAATGATTGAGTTCGTAACTTCACCTGTAACTGCGTCCCGAATCTCAATAAATCCGTCAATCCCCGCTTCTACCCCTCCAGTCGGGTAGCAGAGGAATCCCATTGAGCAGATAATATCGCCTATGATGTGAATACCCCGTTGTCCAATCACGTCGGAGTTACTGATCTTTTTAGGCACTGACGGCTATTGTCTGATAGGAGAATACATAAGTACCAAATTATAATCTAAAATTCTTTATGTGGCTCTTTAAAGATATCTACTGCCAACTAGCCACCAGATTTTTTCACTGCTAGTCTCCTAGCAACACCCGAATAGCTCTTAATGCTTGGCTCCGCTTGCCATTTGATACCTTTGCAAACCAATAGTGCGACTCCTCATTACTCATCGATCGCACCCCTGCTGCAATATTGGCGATGCGATCGGGCTTCGACAACGGCTGCAACGTCTGAAACAGCAACGCCAAATTCACGCCCGACTCCTCATCCAGCACGTAAGCCGCCTGTCGAGACTGGCTCAAGGTTTTGGGATCATACCCGTTCGTTTTCAGGCACTCATAAATCGCCTGCCGCGACTGCACCAACGCCTGTCCCTTCAACCGTCCAATTCGCTTCGCCGCCGATCGCTTCTTTTCACCTGCTTTCTTGTAGGCGCACTGATACAACTCCAGGGCGAAGTTGTTATTGTCGGTGGGAACGACGCGAAGCTGAAATTCCTGCATAAGGTCTAGAGAGGACGCGGAGGAGAGGAGACAGAGAGACGCGGAGATGAGTTTAACACCCATTTCTCTGGATGGGCAATCATTGTAACTAACTGAGCCAAGATTTCCTCATATTCCTGATCTAACAAGTGAGATTCCTGTTCCGACAAGTACCTGCATCTGCGAGAAATTTCAATCCAGGTTTGAGTTTCCGCCGCTTCACTTTCAGCATCGCTCAACTTACTGACAAACGCTGCTGAATATCTGCGCTTTCGCCATGCCTCTGTAATGTTTGCAGCTACAGAGCGAGAAGAGCGACATATTTGATCGGTCAGAGAGTAACGTTCCTCAACTGGAAAAGCTTTGGTCAATTCAAAAATTTCCATTGCTGCATCCATTGAGTTTTGCCAAACTCGCAACTCCTTAAACGACCGAATATTCGCCATCTTCCTCTCTCCCCGTATCTCCGTGTCCCTCTGTCTCCGCGTCTTAATACACGACTCGCGCTGTCAAATTTAGGCGATCAACCGGATTACGACCCAGCGCTTGGGCGATCGCGCTCACTTCCACTCCCTCTGGTGACACCGCTGCCGCAAACTCTATCACCAGCTTTAAAGCCACAATTGCCCGAACATCAGAGTTACCCAAAAGGGCATTAGTCGGCGTGAGAAAGCTCTGAAATCCCCGCACTGCGCCGATGTACTCCAACCGGACAAACTGATCTTCGATGTCAATTGTCACGGTCTGGTCAATCCGCATTGAAAATTTTGCCAGTAAGGGCAATGCCGTTGTCAGCCTGCGGTAATCCATCACCTGATCAACCGAAAACTCTAAGGCAGAAATTCCCTTGACCTTGTGGTCGAGGACGCGATCGCTCAACCCACTAAACACGCTATTGGGGCTGCCTACCAGGTCAAATTGCTCCGGTCTAACCGTAAAGATGCCTGGTTGGTCATGTCCATTAGGCATTGCAGGCTGACTGCTGCTGTAAATGACGGCTTGAGTTTCTTTCTGGGCAGTTTCTCCATTGCCATAATCTGCCACAATTCGGAAAACAGTGGTTTGGGCGATCGTGCCTTCATACTCGTCTGAGGGGCGATACGCTTGCTCCAGAAGTTCGCCATCTTGATACAAGCTAACAGTGAGTGCCCCCTGTGCCCGCCAGCGCACTCGAATGGGTTTGGTGAATTCTGTACTCGGCATCACCTGGGCACTCAGTTCGATCTCTCGTGGCTTGGGCAGTTCCAGGATGCCATGCCGATACAGCACCATGCGATCAGAAAACTCGATCGTGTCAGGGAGAGCAGGTAGCCCTTCATCGGTTTTGATAAAGACACGATCGCCCACCTTCAAATCCCACTGTCCCACCTGCAAGCCTTGCCGAATCGTGTCCCGCAACTTCGAGATTTCCGCATCCAGCAGAATATTTAACCCTACGTCTTTAGCAAACGCCTCGCGCAGTGCCTTAGTCGTCCAGTGGTCTAACCCAGAAGCCCACACTTTTTGCAGCACATAGGCTGGCGCATAGGGTAGGGAATCCTCTGGGCGAATCTTCTGGCAGTCTTTTAATGCTTTGAGGATCACATCCTGCTGATTGTTCTTGCCCTTGACATCGCCCGAATCCTGAGCGGGAAGCGGATAGTGCATCAACCCTTTTGCCGCTTTCACCGAATCGTTAGAGGGGTAGAACAGATGACGGTAGGCATTCGTCAGAGACACCCGCACTGCCAGATCCATCTCACCTTCTTTCTGCTTCAGTTGCTTCTGCTGGCTTTCTGACAAGTCTTCTAACCGATTGGAAGAATTGAGAATATTCTTAATCGCTCTGAATTCTCTAGCGTTGCTGATCGCTCGTTCTAACTCATTCCTGTTCGCCACCAAAAACAGCAGTCGATTACGAAACGTGCGAAATTTGCCAGACTCACCTGTATTGTTGAAAATCCGCTCCACAACCGCTGGCGGTGGATCAGTGGGCGATTTCACCGTGTCCTCATCAAAGTCAATCAGGCACAGAGCAACCGAGTCTGCCCCATCATCCACATCACCCGGACTTTCTGGAGCAGGAATCAGCTTGAAGAACTTGTCGGCAAAAATCGTGTCACGGCGCGATCGCAGGTCATCCTTTGCCTCACCGCGTCCCACCTGTTCCTTTTCTTCGGCAATAATTTTGTTGATCGAAGGTTCTTCCTTAAACCGGGCGATCGAGGTTACAGGGTCATTGTCTAGATACCAAGCTACGCTGCTTAATCGTTCAAGGGCAGTATCGACAAAACCCGTCTCCAATCCAGGTGTTAAAAGTGACAGATTCAACTCAGCCCGCCGAATACCTGCCGTAATCCCTTGATTGATTGAGTGCAGAAAGATCGTGCGTCCCACCCAGGTTGAGAACGGCGGTTTATCTGCTGCCGTCCACTCTTGATCCTGTAACTGAGCGTGTGCCTCTCTGCCATCCGGATTATAAATGTCCGCCTGGATTGGTAGTCGCATCAAGGGACGCTCTAAGCGCGAGGTCAGGTCACTGGTCACTTCTGCATCAATGCCGATGGGTAAGTGATGCGGATGAATCATCGGTATCCAAGCGATTGGCTCTTTCCAAAGTTGGCGGATGACTCTAGCAAACAGGCGCAGCGCCCCGCGTGTGCGTTGAAAATTGGGAATCGAGGCAATCTTCTTCGTCAGGAGAGTAAATAGTTCTGGGTGAAATGGGTAGCTCGATTGCAGCGTTTGAGTATACCGAGCATCCTTGCAGCCATCCGGTAAAGTCGTGCGACTGGCTTTGTAGGCATTCAGGTATTCCTTTGCCGCTGTTTCTGCTGCCCGTTCATCCACGCTACTAAACAGCCGCTGCTTGACAATGTTGTAAATCTCAACGTCGGTACTGGGACTCAACACCCGCTCTTGTCGTACCGAGGCTTGAATCGCTTCTCGAATGTCGGTTGTCTCCTCACCAAAGGTATCTGAAGACGATGCCAGGGTGTAGACAAACACCAGATTGTTGCAGGAGGCAGCTAAATCCATGAGCGAGAACAGAAACGCAACGACCTGTTCTGCCAAGTCGCTGTTGCCAACGGTCGTCGCTTTTGCAGCTCTTAAATGTCGGGCAATTTCATCTAGCACAATTAGCGTTGGTTGTCCTTTGGTCAAACGCTCTAGTACAACCGTGCCGGGGCTGACTCGCTTCTCATCTGATCCCCGCAGCAGGCTATATCCCTCGACCCCGCCAATTTGGTACGCAATTTCACCCCATAGCGTGTAACTTGTAATTCCGGTTTCTGGGTGATAGACCCCATTTTCTGGGTCGAGATCCTGGCAGGCGATCGCCGCAACCTGAATTGGGCGATCCGGAATTAGGTTCAGGTCAGCAAATCGCTCTAATCCTTCAATCTGTCGTCCATTTTTAGCAATGTGCCAAAGCGCAATTTCATCATGAGTTTTACCGCCGCCAAAGCTTGTTTCCAGCCGCACGATTGGAGAACCAGTTGTTCCTCCGACCAAACGCCCAAAGACTTCTGAGATTAAAGTTCTCAAGCCATCCGTTGGAAAGGTGTTAGCAAAGAAGATGCGCGGGTCTTGATAAACCTGTGGAGCTGTTCCCTCAACGACCAATCGCAGTTTGGCAGCAAACAAGTCGAGAGAAAGCTCACCCGCTAAAATCTCGTCTCTGGGGATACAGGTGTTGAAAATTGACGATAACACAGCTACGCGATCTCCTTATTCAATTCTTCCCGCGCCTAAAATATGCAACCTAACACTATCAGCTCCTTACATTTACGAGTCTGACTGTTCTCATCAACTTATACGCTGAATTTTATGAGAGTTCAGGGTTGAATCCAACTTATTGTTCCCAAGCAGTAGTGGAAGAGCGCATCAGTTGAAGCATCCGACCTTGTAAAGTTGCCAGAATGCAAGGCTGATTTTGAGGAAAAACCGATCGATTTTGAAGCGGGTAACGTCTCCACTCCTAGTTCTGGGAAAAATTCAGATGTTGCAGCTTTGGAATTCCCAGAACTAGTTGATGCAGTTGCCTAGGCAATAGGTTTACCCTCCGGTTCTTCATTACCTGCCTCGATAAGGTGTGCGATCGCGCAATTTCCTGATCGAGTGCAAGCAGCGATCGCGTGTCTGCTATATCAGCAACAGGGACGACCGATTCACAACCCCATCGGCTACCTCTATCAAGCAATTGTGTCAAGCTGGGATCTATCCATTGCCCACTCTTCAGCATCAGCGCCACCAATGGGTTTCAAGGAATGGTTTGGTTGGGCACAGTCGTTACTGAGCTGGCGTGCAAATATAGGGGGAACCAAGATGGCGCAATGACAGTATCCCTCGACCACAGAGAATGCGAACCCTGATTTGAATCATTTACATTATCCAAGTTCAAAGGTTGTCACACCAAACAGGCGATCGTAGGGTAACCCAGGACAGGCTTGAGTATACATACGAGCTGTCTCAAACACCCTCTTCATCTCGTATTTCTTAGCCAGATTCACAGCCGCCGCGTTGATTTCAGGAACATCCAGGTAAATGGGAGTGCCTGCCGTTACCGTTGATTTGAGGGCGATAAACAACGCTTCTGCGAATATTGGCTGATCGGCAAACAAGGGACCGATTTTGTAACCCCGATGGCACGCTCTTAGCACCCCATACCCTACCAGTGTATTGTTTTGCCAAATACCCAAAGTGACACTGTCTGGTTGATTGATCCAACCCCGCAGAAACTGAACGCGATCGCCCGGAAAAAATGATCGATCATAAGCTGCAATCACTTCAAATGGAATGGTAGATAAATCAACGACTCCTGGATGACTCACTGATTTACTGCTGCTCATACCCTCAAAGCGAATATTGCGATAGGCGAATTGAAATCCACTTTCCTGATAGTTTTTCTGTTGAGCCAGCACACCATCTAGACCAATATTTCGACCTGACAATGTATCTAATGCGGCATTCCAAAGTTGCATCCCATAACCTTGTCCACGATACTCTGGTTTGACGATATAGAATCCAACAAAGCCAAAGGAGTCGCCATATTTTACGGCTGAAGTCGTGGCGATCGGTTCATCCCCCAATAAACCCAGCCAAAAACCTGTTGGATCAGCCGCATAAAAACACTCCGCATCGTGCAATCCCGGATTCCACCCCTCTGCGTCTGCCCACGCGATCGCAATCTGAAGCTCTTCACCATTCATCGGTCGAATTGAATAGGGCTTTTTAGTCATTGCCGTCCCATCCATTGCACTGGGTCAAGTTGATAATAACGCCGCAGTTGCTCATAGAGGGTTGGGTGCTGAGTCAGCAATCGGCGTGGTTTTTCAAAGAATGTCTCAGTCGCAACGGCAAAAAATTCTGCTGGATTGGTTGTCCCATAACGATCCATGACCGTTTTCCCCCCACGCTCTATATCCTGGCAAAGCTGATGGTAGGACTGAGTCATCACTTGTTTCCAAATTGCATAGTCTGCGTGACTTGGCAAAATCGGCACCCCTTCAGCCCTTCCGTCTTCTTGATCAAGCTGATGAGCAAATTCGTGTAGAACCACGTTGTGTCCGTCTGTCCAATAAAGAGTATCTTGCTTTACCGTGCTCCAGGCTAGAACCACTTGATCCGCACTCCAGGATTCTCCCAGTCTGGCTTCCCGCCTTTCTTCAACGATAGAATTCTCCACAAAGGTCGTTTCATTGACGATATAGGCGGTTGGATAAACCAAGATAGACCGCAGCTTTGGGAAATACTGTCCGCGCTCGTTGAGCAGCAACAAACAGGCGATCGCGGAGATCGTGATCTTCATTTCTTCAGTAACCTGCAACCCCGCACAGCCAATGAACTGTTTTTCTGCCAAAAATACTTGAATATGTCCTTGCAGTCGCTTGCGCTCGTCCAGCGAGAGTTTCTCATACATAGGCAGGGTTCGCTCAATGACTGCCCTCCAAAGTGAAGAAAATGGTCGATGTTTGAGTCGATTACGATACCAGCGAATAAAAGCAGGGCGAAGCAAAATCGCGGCAGTGCTGCCAACGACTACCAGTAGAATAATCAGAGTTTGAATCATCGCCTGCTGGAAAACGAAAGCACGTTATGAGCGAGTGTAACGATGTTTGACTCCAACTGGGAAATAACCCGGATCACCCGCTGGGTGCAGTGTGATGTGAGGGGTTTGGTACGCCTCTGGCACGTAGTTGGCGAATTCACTATTGAGTCGTCGCAGGTGTTGATGAACGGCAGTCGCGATCGTCCTCCGCTGCTCCTCACTGCCTGTCACACCCGGTGCTAACTCAACTGCAATCGCAAGAGTTTTGTTTTGAGCCACATCTTCCGTTACCTGCATCACAAATTTTCCAGTCACCCACTCACAAATGGGCGCTTGCTCCAATCCAACCGTGACATTTTCAGGATAAACATTGGCACCAAAGTAAGACACGGTGAAATGCGATCGCCCAAATACATAGACAAACGGCAAGGGATACACTCCCCGCTTACCTTGCAAATCTTTAATGGGATCAAATCCCCACTCTTGCAGGAATTTCAGCAGTTTCGAGTACGCTATCAAGCCGCCATTATCGGAAATGTGATAGCGAATTAAGGGAATGCCATTGTCACCGGAAAATAACAGGGTACCGTCCTCGACTTCAAAGAAGCGACTGGTCGGGTCATATTGCACCAGGGTTGGCAGTCGGGATTCGCCAAACAGCAATCGGGCGGCATCGGGATGATCTGCTAACCAACGACGAATGCAGATGCTCAAGGGCGTTTCATTTCCCAGCACTCCTGCATCCGCCGTGCCGTACAGCGAAGCCGAGTCGTAGCAGAAGTTCGTCGAACCGAGTCGATTGCCCACTAGCGATCGCCACGCTTCACTAAACACTTCCCCTGCCATCACCAACTTGACCGAATACGCCTGCCAGTCAATGCCTTGAGCCATGCCACTATCAATCACATCTTTCAAGAATGGGGGATAACCCAGGAATACCACCTGCTCAAACTGGAGAGCCAAAGCTTGAACGACTCGCAGGATTTCAGGTTTGTTGTTTCCGGGCGTGATGAGGGTAAGAGGATAGCCTTTGCTTGCCAGGTGACGGCAACAGTTTGCGGTATACATCCCACCGACCCAGGTTCCCAGGGCAAAACACACGATCGCCAATGTCCGCTGCTGATCTGCTTGAAAGCTATCGTGAAAAATTTGCTCAAAGCGGGTGGCGATCTGAAATTCATCTGCGAGCGATCGCGCCCAAAAACTCGGTTGTCCGGTAGAGCCAGAAGAGACGGCAATCATATCGCAGTCCTCTAGTTGCCCCTGACGACACAACTGGGTTAACGGGTATTGCTGCAGATAATTGTCTTTGGTCGTGAGGGGAAGGTGCTGAAAGTCTGCGATCGTTTGAACAGTCGCCGGATCAATGCCTTGAGCGTGCAGAAATGCAGCATAGGCAGGCACCGTTGTGGCGGTTTGATGAAATAGATTCAGAACTGATTGTTCCCAGTCCGCTTGATTATGCGGTTGCAGTTTGGTTGCAAGCGGTGTGGTCAAAAAAGCCTGGAATGCTGCAAGCATTTGCTGCGATCGAGGATGGTGCATCGTCAAATCACTGCTTTTCTAGAATGCAAAAGAGTGCTTTAGGGAGCGGATTAAGGGTTCCGTGATAGACCGTTTCGGCAACCGAGCGCAGATGAAACCGCTCTATAAATATCTGCCCAATTTCTTCTGGAGTAAACCGATAAGGACCTTGCTCCCCTGGTTGCTGGTTGCTGAAACATTTCAACAACAAGTATTTCTTTGGTTTCAACAGGTTCGCCACCGTCTGCACATAGTCTCCTCTACTCTCCGGTGGCAGAACATGAAAGCACCCTCTATCCAAAATCAGGTCAAATGAGCGATCCAAATGGCTGTTGAGAATGTCATCCTGACGGAACGATACTTCTAGTCCTTTTTCTTTTGCTTTGGCGGCTGCCTGACGAATGGCTGTTTCTGAGAGATCCGTCGCAATCACCTGGAAGCCTCGCTCGGCTAACGCGATCGCCTGAGTTCCAGGTCCGGTTCCCAAATCCAGTAGAGTGCCGCTGTTTAAGTCGTGGGTCAGGAGGGCTTCCTCAACATCGGGATCTAAGTCTGGGTTGAACCAGGGCATGGTTTCAACGGATTTCTCCTGATAAAGCGCTTCCCAGTTTGGAAATTCTCGTGCCGTCATTTGTTATTGTGTTAAAGATTTGCAGCGTTTGTCCATTTTAGCGATGTTCCAGTATTGGATGAGGTTGGTAAGGTTCTTCCAATAATTAACACTCAGCGACTGGGTGATTGGTGGGCTACTCTGGGTAAGCCATACTAACGATAAAATTCACCGTATGCTTGAAACTTGCCATTCCACCAGCTCTCATGGTTTCGGAACCAAATTCGTTTGCTCAATACACAATCAGGAAGCGATTACCAGTCATTATCCAACAAGTGATCGCAGACAATTCACTTTCACAATCTGCTTTAGCCCACCTGAAAGCCCTAGCTACAGAGCTGTTTGATGGAATAATCTGCCCAATTCAAGCAGATGGAGGACCGATGTCGCAGCCTGGTCAATTTATTGCGATCGTTCGCAGCACGGTTGAAAAATTTTATCGCCAAGGGTCGTCTAACCTTACAAGATGACTTCTTCTGGAGCGCCCCACTGCCTTTCTGGAAAATGCCTCCGGCTTTCAGGCAGGAGTTAGCACAGTCTCAATTAGTGTTTGTGAAGGGAGACGCAAACTACCGACGGCTATTGGGGGATTATCATTGGGACTTTACAACGCCGCTTGAAGACATTGCCAGCTACATTCCAGTTCCACTTGTTACCCTACGAACCTTAAAGTCCGAGGTTGTGGCAGGATTGAATCTAGAGCAAATTAACCGTTTGGACAAAGAAGATCCCCAATGGCTCGTGAACGGACAGCGTGGACTCATCCACTTCGTCAATTCAAGTGAAAAAGATTCATAACCCCGGCGCTCAAAGCTGCGTGATGACCAGGTAATTCTTTCCCAAGCAAACTTTGTCAGCATCTTTACTCATAGCCTAAGGTGATCGTGATGATTTGTCATACCTCGAAGTGCCAAATTTAGGGAATCGATTCTCCTAAATCTTTCGGTATGACAAAGGTATTTGGCTTCTGTTAGTCTCGTTCTTCTTTAATGGACTTCCTCGCTCAAGCAAGAAGCGGCTCTGAGACTATCCAGGAAATTTATCTAAGGAAATTTCAATCATTGGACAATATGGGGGACTCTGTAAAAATCTTCGACAAAAAGTCAAAATGTTGAAATTTCTAACATCCCTGTTTCGCAAGCGGGACTCGCAAACACCCAAAATCATTAGCTATGGGGAAGATACTTCCAATCTGCCAATAGAAGAAGTACAACCAGTCATGGAATGGTTGTTTGCTAGTTTGTTTAGTGCTGGATATTGGGGTCAAGCTCATGTCATCTAGTTCAACAAGGCTCATCCCCCCTCAATTAATAAGGAGATCGGGGTTGCCGTTCGCCGCAATGAACCGTTGTTTCTTTACCGTGTTAGCGATCATCCTCCAATACCTCCAACAGGCTACTACTGGCGTTTAATGCCAGAACATCCCAGCTTGCGGATCTATCAGTTAGAAGCAAAAGATGGAGATGATGACTAGGAACGATACCCTTGTATTTAAGCAAGACAAGCATCAGGTTTTCGCGATCGCCAACTCGCTCCAGCAAGTGGTGTAGCGCTTAGAAGGATACCCCAGTCTTGTTCGCCACTCTTGCTTCAATCCAACTGCAGCATATTGAATACTGCCAGTTCCCAACTTCTGGTTAATCTGGTCTAGAGTCTGCATCAGTCGCTGATGCTTATCATCAGCAGGCGCATCAAACAAACTGGGCTGAATCAAGTCAGCTTCTACCAACTCGGAAGCATAAACGCCTGCTTTGTAATATTGAAT
>CAZGDE010000002.1:0-15041 GCA_964524315.1 uncultured bacterium | reverse complement strand
GTCTAAAGATCGCTTCTGCTGCTTTGAGTGCAGAGGGTAGTAACAAATCAGTGCTATTGGTTGGAGCATCTAGTTTCACCTCCTGGCTTGCCTCATACTGGGGAATATCCACAAATCGATTCGTCCGCATTAGAACCACAAATCCTTGTGTGGCTAGCCCCTCCTGTCGCAATTTCTCTGCGAGACGACAGGTATGCATAGCAACTGCTTCCTTCATTTCAGCTAGATCAGTCACTGGGCGACCAAAACAGCGAGTCACCATCATCCCCTGCCTTTGATCAGATAACATCTCAACAGGCAAACAGGATAGTCCTCCCAGTTCTATGACAGTCCTAAGTGTAACCACACTAAACTTCTTCTTAATCCAATTCTGGTCTGCATGCTTCAGATCAAGTGCTGTTTGAATGCCATGTGAACGCAAAGTATCTGCGGTTCTTCGTCCAATTCCCCACACTTTTCCTACATCCACTTCAGAAAGCAGCACATCTAGATTCGCAATTCTGGTTAAGTCAACCACTCCATCAGTACTTAAGTCTGCTTTAGCTAGATGATTCGCAATCTTAGCAAGGGTTTTGGTTGGGGCAATGCCGATTGAAACCGGAATGCCCGTCCATTGTCTGACGGTTTGGCGAATTTGCTGTCCATAGTCCAGTAGGTCATGTTTACGAAAGCCCGTTAGATCCAGGAATGCTTCATCGACAGAGTAAACTTCGACCGTGGGACAGAAGTGTGAGAGCGTCTGCATCACTCGCCTTGACATATCGCGGTAAAGCGAAGGATTGGTGGAGAAGATGTGCAACCCATGGCTTTTGACCAACCCTTTCACCTCAACCCCCATTGCCTGCATTTTGATCCCGATTGCTTTGGCTTCTGGCGATCGACTCACAACACAGGCATCATTGCCACTAAGGACCACCACTGGTTTACCCTCCAATGCAGGGTTGAAAACTTTTTCACAGGAAACAAAAAAGGAGTTGCAATCAGCGAGAGCAATGATCTTCGGGCGCATTTCAAAAGTTGAAATTAGTCAGGTTATCCCACCGAAAACCGAGTGGATCACAATGGTTATTACACCCCATACCTCAAAGTCTCCGGAGTAATAGGAATCCATCTCAGGTTGTTTGAGCTTGAACGTCCCTTCAATTTGATGCAAACGCCTGACGCGCAGTTCACCATCCATGACTGCAACGACCAGGCAATCATGGATGGGATCAAGAGAGCGATCCACAATTAATAGATCTCCAGCACGAATACAGTCTTCTACCATGTCATTTCCGCTCACCTTTAAGAAGAAGGTAGCAGGGGAATTTTTGACTAGTTGGTTCAGGTCAAGACTGGTATCAATGGAGAAGTCAGATGGAGCAGGAAAAGACATAGTAAGAGATAACTTAATATAAATACTTTAGAATTTTTTTCTACCCTCAGTTCCGCTTAGATCACCTCAAACGCTAGAATCGCCTTTGCCATTGCCCTATAAGAAAGAGCAATGGTTTCAGAAAAGTTAGGTTTTAATAGCATTTTCGGTTGGAGCAATTGTACTGTTTTGATCTTAAGATATAGAAATTGCAAGCCTAAATTGGCTTCTCTACTGAATTCAGGACAACAATCCTGCCCTTAGCACATACTGCAAAGTAGTTTTCAACCACGTAAATTGAAATAGTGAGTTTAAGGGCTAAATTCAGGAAGTTTAATTACTCAGAACTAAGAAAAGGGGTTACGATATTTACAATCTTGAGATTGTAATACCCTTGCTGGAGTTACAATCTCAAGATTGTAAATATCGTCTAACGCCTCAAACTCAGACATGCTAAGTCTTACAAGGAATTTCATGGGTAAGATTCTAGTTATTTTGAATGGAAAGGGTGGAGTGGGTAAGACTACCACATCCTTCAACATTGCGGCTGTCTTTGCCGAAAAAAACCGAGTACTTCTAGTCGATTCAGACTCTCAAGAAAGTGCAACATGGTGGGCACAACAGGGAAATCAGAATTTTGAAATTGCAACAGAAACAGATCCTAATGTCTTGAAGCATTTGAAGACAGTTGAGGATTATGACTTGATTGTGTGCGACACTCCTCCTCATCTTGATAGTGAAACATTCACAACACTTATCCATACTGGAGATTACATCGTTTTGCCAACTCCTCCAGCACCTCTGGATATACAAGCTTTAATTGCAACTATTCAGTTTGCCATTCATCCAGTAGGAGTTCCACACCGAGTTTGCCTGACAAAGGTTGATCCTCGTAGCTTAAATGAAGCAATGGCAGCTCAAAACACCTTTATGGAAGCTGGAGTACCTGTCTTTAACACCTTTATTAGAGCTTATAAGGCTCATGAACGTGCTCCTCTAGATGGGCTTCCGATTATTCAATGGAAAGGAAAGAACGCAACAGAAGCCGCTTCAGACTACCGAAGACTTGTAAAAGAATTGACTGAATTGAAGGAGTGGAACTAATGGCACAAAAGCGTAACCTTACAGACTTGATCCGCCAAAACGCATCTGGATTGACCTCTCCTTCAATGACTCAAGCTACTGCTCCAACGACCGACTTAAATGAGGAATTGAATCAAAGAATTCAAGAGCTTGAGCGTGAGGTTGTTGAACTTAGACAGCAAGCAAATACAGAGCAAGAGAAGGAATTCTTAGAGCAACAAATTCAGGATTTAACCAGGAAACTAGCAACCGTTGGTGGCGAACACGACATTGAAATTAATTTAATTGACCCAGACCCAAATCAACCAAGAACTATTTTCCCTCGATCTCTCGTTGAAGAACGCACTGAGAGCTTGAAGCGGAATGGACAAATTTCTCCAATCATCCTCATTCCACAAGCCAATGGTAGATACCGATTGTTTGATGGCGCGGTTCGACGGCTATCAGGACCAAAGGCTGGTTTAACAACTTTACGCGCAGTATTTCTTCCCCATCACGAATCCTTAGATGATGCCACTCGCTTTGAACAACAGTTTGTCACAGGGAAAGATACTGAAAAACTTCATGACTTGGATGTAGCGAATGGACTAGTTCGTATTATCTGTAGCCGCCATCCTCATCTTAAGGAGAAGCAAATTGACTTTCCTAAGATTCTCAACAATACAATCTATCAAATTAGGAAAGCTGGCAAATTAAAAGAACTAACTAAGATGGTGAACAAGCCGACTGAGGAGCAAAGAAGCTGGCTTGATAGTCTTGGATTAGAATTATCAGAAGGCATAGATATTTTGGAGACGTTACTTGATCGACAATTCAACCCAGCTTCAATTTCCGCTAACGTTTTTCCACTACTTTCAGTAACCGACGATCTTAAGGCTGTTGTCCAAGAAAAGGGACTTAGCTCTGGAAAAATTATGGCAGTGAACAAGTTGACTGCTAATGCTTTAAACACTGACGAATCAAGTGCCAAGCAAGTTCGTTCGCAAATTGCTTACCGTATTGCAGAAGAAGAGCTAACTGAAGAGGAGACAAACAGCCTCATCCGAAAAACAATTCAAGAATATAACCCTACAGCGAAACAACCAGATCCGATCGCAGAAAAGTCAGTAAAGACGGTCAAGCAAATCCAAAAAATTAAGCTAGATGGGTTTAAGCATGATCAATTAAGAAGCATTCGAGAGTCTTTACAAGAGCGTATTCGAGAGATCGATCGACTTCTTGATGGTAAATAGCTAATTCAATCAAGTATTCGTGTTACTTTTGTTTGAGGTAGTTAGTAACACGAATACCATGCCATCAGCTAAGGACTTGCAACGTCAGTTGTCATCTCTAGAAGCGGAGTTGGAAACTATCAAGGGAGTCGGAGACTATCTCACTGGAGTCCGAATTGAGCGATCGCCTGCGGGTGGTTCAGCCTCTATCGCAGCAAAGGAAACCTGCAAATATGCACGGCTGCGGGCAGGCAGAGGGAAGCTTCTCCCCAATGGAAAAAAGAGCCTTTACATCCCAATTGAGAAGGTCGCCCAGTACGAGGCTGCCTGTGATCGCGGCAAGCAGGTGCAGCAGCTTGAACGCCAAATCGAACGCATCAGAATGCAACTTTGGAAACTTGAGCAGTCCCAGTATCGCCGATGGGATGATAAGAGTCGCAAAGGACGAAATGCTCGAAAGCCGAGTCTAACCATTACCAATCCATCGGATGAGGTGGTTGAGGTTGAGCCGCCCTTGATCCCAGAGGCTCCTGCTGCCATCCTCGTTCTATACCGCCAATCTCCCCATACTCCAGTTCATGCAGTGGCAGCGGAAGTCTGGAAAGGAACTCAAAAAATCGCTGAAGTTAAGCCTGTACACTGCATGGGCATGAGAGCAGACAAAGTTACTGACTACATTAAGCAACTCTTGATCTCGCTGAATCAGCAATTTGGTGTCCTCAAATTTGAAGATGTGGTGAAAGAAGTTCCAGTCCAACAATGTCCCCTCAATCCCTGCCCGTTGAAGCTTTCAGCCACCCTATAATGAATCATTTCTCTCGCTAACTTGATGCAGGTAGAACAAGCAAAACTAGATTTAGAGCTGGCGATTGGACAGGCGATCGCTGATCCTAGTTCTGCCAATTTACGCCAGCTACTACAGGGGTTGGAGCAGTTACTCGTTGGTTTACCTCAAGAAGCCCAGTTGCAGCTTGCAGGCACAATTCTGGCTCAACTCGTTGAAATTTATGCCTGCCGCGCCAATTGTTTGTTGGAAGAATGGGAAGAAAAACATAACCCGATTCAGGATGAACCGATTCTAACGGGTGAGTTGCTGCATGAGGTTTTACGGCAGACCATGACGTTGAATCTAGATGACGTTCTAGACGATCCAGACTCATGGCAACGCAGTTCTCAACCATCTGACTCTGTAGCAGGTGCAGTTGATAAGAGCAACCTGCTAGAGTTTCTAGCCCAAATGGAGTCAGAAAGAAAGCAAGACGCGCTTGCCGTTGCCCACGATGAAGATATTTCTGCCTGGATTGGGGCAATCGCCCATTGGATGAAAGAGCATCAAAGTCAGGATGTTTCGCTCCTGGAATTGCAGCGATCGCTCCAGATGCCGTTCATTGAGATTTGGTTAGCATTGCTGCTGGGAGGCTACGCAATTGAGCAACGAGGCGACTTTTACCAGACAGAGGGAGTCTGGGTGAAGTCTTAAAAAGCCCAGATATATTTGATGGAAGCATTTAATCCGTTTTCCTGCAACGTATCTCCAATTCGAGGAATAGGAATTAAAGGAACTGCGTAGCTGAGATTGACAATCAAGTTTCCCCATGTCCATTGCACCCCTAATCCTAAAGACGCTAGTGTGTTTCGGTCAAATCCAATATCCCGGTTACTCCACACATACCCTGCATCCAGAAACGGAATCAGTTGTAATTCCATTGTTCGAGTTGCAACAACGGGAAAATGTAGCTCAACTGACCCCACCACACCGTTATCTCCCAGTAAGGCATCTTGCCGATACCCTCTGACTGTGGAAAGACCGCCAATGCTGAACTGCTCTAGAGGAACCAGGGGGCAATCAGCAAATTGAAGATCAGAACGAAACAGCAAATAAGGACGCGGTCCCAACCGCTGCAAGAATGCAACCTGCCCTCGCCAGACAAAAAAGCGACTATCTGGCGGAGAGGAGTTGGTTGTTGCACCTAGAATATCTAGCCCAAAGCTAAACTGCGATCGCAGCAGTAAAACCTGACGACTGCTGCGTTGAGTATATTCTTGAAACACTCGCAACGCTGAGATTCTCGTCCTGCCATTGTCATCCGCCCCAGCAGAAAGAGGAAAGTCTACGCCCAAGAGTGAAGTGTCGCTTTCTAAACGAGAAGCCGTAATGCCAACTGCAAACTCTTTGAAGGATTGAGCCGTAGCCGTTCTAATGATGGGTTGACGGAAGCCCAGTTCATAGATTCGAGAGTTTCCCCGAATATCAAATTCATCAAACGGCTCCTCAATTACCCGACTGAAAAGAGTGCTGTATCGAAAAGAGACGGTTGCATTGCGTGGGTTAATTGGAATGGTATAGTCAAGATCTACTTCATTACTGCCATTGGTATTGGCATAGCCAACTTGCAATTCATCTCCGAGTCCTAATAAATTTGCTTGCGTCAACCCAATGCGCCTTTCAAGCGTTCCAACCGTTGGGGAGCGACGATTGTTGAGTTCCACTGCTGCTCTAAACGTTGGGGCAGGTTCCACATTAATGGTCAAAACACTCAACCCTGGCTGACTGCCAGATTCTAGATTCCCAGAAATTGAGAGAATCAGTGGATCTAACTGAAGTAGCCGCAAGGCTTCGAGCAGTTTCTTTTCATTCAAAATTGGGGCAGCGGCTGTTTCTAATCGTGGTCTGATGTAGTTTCCTAGTCGATTACTGCCAGTAATATCAATGCGTTCTAGTTTCCCCTCAACAATCTGGATCGTCACCACACCCCCTTGAATTTGAACCGTTTCATTTCCTTCGATTGGGATAAATGCAGCAGAGGTAACATATCCCCGATCAACATACAGTTGGGCGATGGCAGATCGAACTTTGAACAACTCAGCAAAGGTTATACGCCGACCAATAAATGGAGCAGTGATGACATCGAGATCTTGTTTGCTAAACACCGTGTTTCCCCGGTACTCAAACCCGGAAACTTCAATGGTATGTTGAGCTTCCGATGGCTCAGGCGAAGGTGAAAGTGGTGGCTGTTCTAGCGGCGGTGGTTGAGGTGCTGGTAGTGGAAGTTCGGGTGTTGGAGCGGGTCTGGGCAGAATTGGAGACGGCAATTGAGGCGCAGCATTGGGAATCTGGGCGTTAGCACAAACGCCCGTTAACCATAAGCCAATGGTTAGGACAGCAGAAAGATAGCAATTCAAAGCAGACTGAAATTCAGGAACTTCAATAACTCTTAAAACAGGATGTCAAATAATGAATGTATCTACAGAAGTACTTTTGCGTCGTTGAGTAAAAGTACATTGACAATAGAGATTTAGTATCCCGTTGCCTGCCCTGCGGGTTTACGAGGATCATTTGCTCCATGAAAGGTAGAATCTTGACCAATCAAAATTGATTCCGCAGCGCCCCAGCCTGGGATAGGAACGATCCGATAGCCTTTTTCCCACAAGGATTGAACGACGGCTGGTTTCAGGGCAAATGGTTCTGTCACGACTATATTGGGAAGTCCCTGGTAATGGATACGGGGTGCAGCAACAGACTGCTCCACCGTCATGCCGTAATCTACAACGTTGCTAACAATTTGCAAGATTGTCGTTGAAATTGTCGGACCTCCAGGGCTTCCGGTTACAATCCAGGGCTTTCCGTCTTTGATTACAACAGTCGGAGCCATTGAACTGAGCGGGCGTTTCCCAGGAGCGATCGCATTCGTGGCTCCCTGAACAAGCCCGAACTGATTGGCAACTCCTGGTTGAGCAGCAAAGTCGTCCATCTCGTTATTCAGGAAAAAACCAGTCTTGCCAGCAATTACCTCTGCTCCAAACAACGAGTTAATCGTGTAAGTGACTGAAACGACATTGCCAAATCGATCGACCACTGAATAATGCGTGGTGTGTTCGCCCTCAGAGTCAGCATCCAGTTGCTTAGGAGATGTTGCTTTGTTGGGTTGAATTTGTCGTCGAATTTGAGCAGCATACTCAGGAGAAAGTAGCCTGCTGACTGGATTTTGAACAAATTCTGGATCGCCGAGATATTTATTTCGATCAGCGTAGGCAAACAGCATGGTCGAAAGAAGCCAATGCATACTCTCAGCCGATCGAAAATCCTTGGGCTTTAGTGAGTAACCATTCAGAATCGTTAACATCTGGCAGACAGTCACTCCCCCCCCTGGCAGTGGAGTCGTTAGAACCGTGTAGCCTCGATACTGGCATCGCAACGGTTTAGATTCGGAGACCGAGTAGGTTTGAAAATCTTGCAGCGTTAGAATTCCACCGTGAGCCTTGCTTTCTCGCACCACTTCTTGTGCGATCGCCCCCTTATAAAACGCCTGTGGTCCCTGTTGGGATATCTGCTTTAACGTCTGCGCCAGATTGGTTTGGATCAGGCGATCGCCCACCTCGTAAGGCTGATCATTTTTCAAGAAAATCGCTGCCACATTCGGTTGCCCTGAGAATTTGCGCGTTGCCTTTTTCAGGATGGCAATATCCCCTGCTTGCAACGTAAATCCATCTTCAGCAAGTTTGATCGCAGGAGCCATCACCTGCTGCCGGGTCATTGTTCCATAAGCAGTGAGTGCCTGGTCTAACCCTGCAACCGATCCAGGCACCCCAACTGCCAGATAACCTTTTCTAGAGCGATCAGACTGCACCTCCCCCTTTTCATTCACATACATCTGGGGGTGCGATCGCAAAGGGGCTTTCTCGCGAAAGTTGATCACCGTCTCTTTGCCATCGGCTTGGCGGATGAGCATAAATCCGCCGCCACCCAAATTGCCACAGCAGGGGTAGGTTACTGCTAAGGCATACCCGATCGCGACAGCAGCATCGACGGCATTTCCCCCTGATTTCAGGATGTTTACCCCAACAGCCGAGGCTTCCCGTTGCTCGGTCACAACCATTCCACGCTGACCGATGACCTCACGGGTTGAGCGGTTCTGGTCATAGCAGGCTGATGACTGCCGACAGAAAAACCAACTCCCAGCTTGATAGACATGAGTTAGAGGATGGTAAACACTTCGACCAACCAGCATATCGGCACCAATGCCCAGAACCAGCACTAAAACGACTCCTCCACCCAGCCGAAAACACCGTTTCCATAACCGCTTCCGTGGCTTTTGCGGGTGAATTTCTGCTTTTCTCTGTCGAAGGTTAGACATGAGTTATCGCTTGTCCCTGTACTGTTAGAAGAATGTTCAGTCCCTGTGTTTCGCCGTCGCTATGCAGATGAAACCCACAGTCTTCGGATTATTATTAATCACAGGATTTGGGAGACTCTTGATTTGCTTGAGTTTTAGTGCTTCCGCAGTCGCCCAAATTGTTCCAGATGCAACGCTTCCTGTGAACTCTACTGTCACACCGAACTGTAGCAACTGCACGATCAACGGCGGATCTGTTCGCGGGGGGAATTTATTTCACAGCTTCAGCCAATTCTCCATTCCCACAGGCGGCTCTGCTTACTTTAATAACGCCATCAATATTCAATCCATCATTAGCCGCGTAACTGGCAGCAATGCATCTACGATTGACGGGTTAATTCGGGCAAATGGTGCGGCGAATCTGATTTTCATCAATCCTAACGGCATCATCTTTGGACCCAATGCCAGACTCAATATTGGCGGATCGTTCTTAGCCAGCACAGCCCAAAGCGTTCGGTTTGCTGATGGAGTTGAGTTTAGCGCCACCAACCCTCAGACCGCGCCATTACTCACCAGCAGCATTCCAATTGGACTGGGATTTCTTAATCCAGGACCAGTTCAGGTACGAGGACAAGGGCACTCTCTGATTGGTCCAACGTTTCTGACTCCTCCCATTGGGTTAGGAACTAATCCCGGACTCACCGTCAGACCGGGACGGACATTGGCAATCATAGGAGGTCTGGTGACACTTGATGGCGGAGTGTTGAATGTCCCCAGCGGACACGTCGAGATTGCGGGGGTAGGCAATGGGACAGTCAGCCTTGTGCCCAGCCTAACCGGGTGGCGGTTCAACTATGGACAAACGCAAACGTTTAACGACCTGCTGATCACCAATCGCTCCCTCGCTGATACAACCGGACTCGGCAGCAACTCAATTAATCTACAAGGACGTAATATTCGACTCGATCGCGGCTCAGTGCTGATTGGTTTTAACACCGGAACCATTCCTTCTGGAGCTTCTACACTCAATGCCACAGAATCCATCATCGTCAGTGGCACCGATCCCATTGCTCGGATTCCAGGCGGCATTTTCAATGCGACAGCAGGTAGAGCACCAGGCGGCAGCATTCAAATCTCCAGTCCAAATCTGAAGTTGGAAGCAGGAGGATTGATTGTCACCGAAACGTTTGGGGTAAACCCAGCAGGCAATATTCAGATTCAAGTTCCTGGGACATTTCAGGTTGACGGAGCTTCACCCCGCGATCGTCGGGTACAGAGTACGCTCGTTTCACTAAGTCTGGGAGAAGGCAGAGCTGGCGACGTGCAGATTGATACAGGAACGCTCCGAATCACGAATGGAGGCTTTTTGGAGTCTGCCACCTATGGCAGGGGCGAAGGTGGCGATGTTTCGGTGAATGCGACGGCAGCAGTTGAGCTAAGTGGGGTGGCAAGACCCTTTCTCCAGCCGAGTTTGCTGGGGTCATCGACGCTCGGAACGGGCAATGCCGGGTCGGTCACGATTAAAACGCCAACGTTGACGGTACTCAATGGTGGGCGGCTTGACTCCTCAACTCAAAGCAGTGGTGCCGCAGGAAGTGTACTTGTTACCGCAAACCGCTCTGTTACGGTGTCAGGAGCAGTGCCAGAATCTCGCAACCCCAGTTTGATTAGTTCAGCCGCCGCGATCGTTGATCCGTCGCTTCAGCAGCTTTTTGGGTTGCCACGAATTCCGACAGGTGCGGCTGGCAGCGTCACCATCAACACCCCTCAACTCACCGTTCAAAATGACGGGCAAGTGAGTGTTCGCAATGAGGGGGTTGGCGATGCGGGGAGCCTGACCATCAATGCCCAAAGAGTTCGAGTTTTATCGAATGGAGCCATCACTGCTCAAACCAACCGTGGACAAGGTGGCGATATCCAGATTACTTCCAGAACGTTAATTCTTCGAGAGGGAGGAAGCATTGTTGCAGCCGTGAGTGGCGCAGGTGATGGTGGCAACATCACGATTGACAGCAGCTTGATTGCGCTTTTGGAAGGAAGCCGAATCAGTGCAAATGCGAATCAGGGTACAGGGGGACGAATTTTTATCACTGCTCAGGGAGTCTTTCTGTCTCCTGACAGCTCCATTACCGCCACATCCGCACTAGGACCGCAGTTCAGTGGAATTATTCAAATCAATACCCCCGATATTGATTTATCGCGGAGTGGTGTTCAAACCGTTCCACCTCCAGCGGTTCCTGAAGTGGCAGTAACATGCGGTGGCGGCAGTACCGCTAATGCAAACAGTTTTACCATTAGCGGAACAGGAGGGATTCCAATTAACCCGGATGAGTTTTTAGGGAGTCAAGGGGGTTGGAGAGATCCAGCTCAATCGCAGTCCCAGAGCAGTAGCAAGCCTTCGGGTAGTCCGCAAGCGATCGTGGAAGCTCAAGGATGGGAAAGGACTTCTGCTAACACAGTCCGGTTTGCTGTTGTGCCTAACGTAGTGGGTTCTTATCAATCTAATGCATTCACAGGCTGCATAGAGCGGCAGCATCAGAAATGAAATTTATACACGCTAACATTTCTCTCAAGGAGAAGACTATACATCTTCCTTGCCTTTGTTCTGCCCATTAAGACCATTGGATCAGCCTGATGTGCCAACTTTTTCTACAAAAAGCTTTGCATTCTCAGTAATAATTGCTACAGATGAATAGAGCTAAGAATAACTTTCCCTTGCAGTGCGTGAAAAATTGAGGTTAAAAATGGCTGAGGATGATTACTCAATAGGACTGGCAGAGTTGATTGAGCAGGTAAAACGAGAACTGCTCACAACCTCGTTAAACAATGAAACGGATGTTCCCTTCCTCAGCGTGGATTCGGTTGAGCTAGAGTTACAGGTTACGGTTAAACGAGAGGGAAAGACCGGAATCAAAATTTATGTATTAGAAGCGGGTGGTGGTGTTAGCCGAGACGATGTTCAAAAAGTGAAGGTGACATTGTCGCCTCTGTTGAGCAAGGAGACATTGCTGAAAGATTATCAGAGTCGTCACCCGGATCAAATGAAAAAGTTAGCGGATAAAAGCTTAGGGGCATTACTCAAGAATGTTGAGGACGGTAGTTCTTTAAGTGACCAGTTCTAATTCAGGGAATGATTCAAGATCGTGGAACTGTTCAATCTCCGTTTTTCTCCATTAAGTTCATCAACGCGCTTCAAAGCGGCGATCGTGGAATCACCGGCTGGTGAAGAGGAAGAAGATGTGTTCCTGCCATTTGTAGACGAAGAAAAAGATTGGCGGACAACTCTAATCAAAACCTTGGAAGCTCCAGTTTTTGAATCAAAAGACTTTCAACAGTTTGGAGAGCAGGATTGGATGGTGAAAGTTGGTCTACTTGCAGAAGACCGAAGGGCTTTCCCTCCAAACTTGCTCAAGAACATTGGACAAACGCTTTACCAAGCTCTCTTTCCACTGGGAGGAAAGCTGGAAAGTATTTTGAAGGCAGCGATTCGTTTAGCAGAAGAAAAAAATACTGACTTGCTAATCCAGTTTACGTTTCAAGAAGATTCGGTCCGTCGATCTCGCCTTGCCGATTATCCTTGGGAGCTTCTGCATGATGGTAAGAAGTTTTTAGCTCATCGTCGGGTTGCCTTCACTCGATATATTGCTTATGAGTCAGTTCAACCCAATCTTCCGCCTACTGAAAAAATCAATGTTCTGCTAATTTCGTCGGCTGCTTTCGATACAAACCAAGAGTTGAAGAAGCTAACCAAGGATGAACAGAGCGCTATTCTTCAAGGATTGCAGAAAGCACAGGCGAAAGGGCATATTAAACTATCGCAGTTGGATTACGCGACGACCCAGTGTTTGCGAACTTACTTGACTGAACATCAAGGAGGCGATGCTCCTCATGTTATTCATTTTGATGGACATGGAGTCTTTGGTAAGCGATGCCCTAATCAGCGGTGTCGCACCATCCATAAAGGAATAAAGGTTGATCGATGCAAAGCTTGTAATACCCCACTACTTGAAGCTCAAGGATATTTGGTCTTTGAAACTGAACAAGGTGAACCAGACTATGTAAGTGCAGAAGAGTTTGGGCTTCTTATACAGAAGACGGTATCTACCGACGGAGTAACCCCATCTCGTGGAATTACCTTGGCTGTATTAAGTGCTTGTCAGTCGGGAATGTCGGTCATTGGAGATTCCGTTTTCAACGGTACTGCTCAAAACCTAATTAGTCACCGAGTTCCTGCCGTTGTTGCAATGCAGTACTCTGTTTCAGTCGAAGGAGCAACGAAATTTGCAGAGCAATTCTATCGATCTTTAGGTCAGAAAAACTCCTTGGCACTTGCAGTCGATCAGGGGCGTGAAGCGATGGGATTAGAGACTCAGCAATGGTTTCGTCCAGTCCTTTACCTGCGATGGAAAGATAATGTTGGAGGACAGCTCTTCAACATTCCACCACAAAGCAAGCTCAGGCAATTGAATCGAAAAAGCTTGGGTCTGATCGGAGGAGCTGTTACGGGTAGTCTCTTGGTGTTGCGCTTTCTAGGACTGCTACAAGGTGCAGAGCTTGTAGCATACGATCATCTAATGCGTTTGCGGCTTGTGAACGAAAAACCTGATCCTCGGCTTCTTGTCGTTCAAATTACTGATGATGACCTCAATGAACAGGTGAAGCGATATGAGGAGGGGCAGGGCACGTTGAAAGATGAAACTGCTAAAAATTTGATTGAGCGGCTGAAAAAATTCCAACCTCGTCTGATTGGATTTGATTTATATCGAGATTTTCCAGCAACTAAGAAATCAGGATTAGATAAATACCTGAGAAGCAGTAATTTTATTACTGTATGTAAAATACCAGAGACGAACCAACAACAGCAAAAGGTTAACTCAGGCACTTCTCCACCACCAGAAGTTTCTCCGCAGCAGGTTGGCTTTAGCGACTTTGAGCAGGACGAGGACGCGGTGGTTCGTCGGTACTTGGTGACGCAACAATCGGATACAGTAAAAGACTCACCTTGTGTTGCTCAACAGTCTTTTAGCCTCTTGTTGGCGCAGCGGTATTTACAGTTAGAGAAAATTGGTAATCAGTATCAGTATCAAAATCCTTTTAAGGCTGATAACAGTTTATTAAAACTTGGTCAAACTGTATTTCCTTACATTCAACCATTTACAGGAGGGTATCAAGATGTTGATGTATCAGGATATCAAATTCTCCTGAATTATCGGGCAGGAGGAGCAAAACCGCCCAATAGTAACAGCTCATGCAACCCACCAGAAGTTGCTAAATGCGTAACAGTGCAAGATGTTTTGAACAATCGATTAACTGAGGAAGATGTTCGAGACAAAATTGTGCTTATAGGCATTACCGCAACATTTGGAGCAAGCAGCGATCCTTGGAAGACACCTTATGGTGAAAGACCAGGAGTCATTGTTCAAGCCCATGCTTTGAGTCAGATACTAAGTACGGTCTTCGATAAACGATCGCTGATCATAGTTCTCCCTCAATTAGTGGAGTATTTATGGATTTTGGGATGTTCACTCATAAGTGCTTGGCTGGCTTACGTTTTTCGCTTCTCTTGGTGGAAAGTAGCGATCGCAGGTGCGAGTGGAGTAACAGTGCTGTACATCATTTGTCTTGGAACACTGAGCTGGGCTAGTCTTTGGCTACCACTGATTCCTTTAGTACTAGCTTTTGTATTTACAGGTGCAACTGTTCTTGTCATTATTTATCGTCCCCTAAAACAAGCCAAAAGCACATTGTTTAAATGATGAGTCGAATTCGGTTTAAAAAGCAAATCATTTCCTATTTCTGTATAACCGTACTGGCAATAACAAGTACGACTTTGTTAATTACAAATCTTTCTACTCCAGCAGAGGCGGGTCCTGATTTCTTTGGACGCATACAACGATTTTTTGTTGGTTCGCGCCCTCAAGGAGTTGCAAGTGGTCGTCCACGAGGAGGTGCGCGACGAGATCGTTGCCCCAATGTATCCGATCCATTGATTGCGATCGTGCCCTTTGATAAAGACAACAATTTGTTTGTCGAAAAAACTATCTCAGACCGTCCGACTTTCTGGTTTTATGTACCTTATTTACCAACTGCTCGACGAAAGGCAGAGTTTGTCATTGTTGATGAGAATGAAGAGGATGTTTATGCTGCAACCTTTCCCCTTTCCCAGCAATCTGGAATTGTAAGTTTGCAATTACCCGAGACAGCACCAGCTCTGAAAGAGGGTAAGAAGTATCAGTGGGTATTTTCTGTTATTTGCAATCCTCTGAATCGATCTGGAGA
>CAZGDE010000001.1:67294-74700 GCA_964524315.1 uncultured bacterium | reverse complement strand
CTAATGATTAAGCGGCTTGCAGCCTCTCCTCAAGATGTCAAATAGGCTCTATAACGGCGTGACAATTTGATCGGTAAACAGTGGCCGAAAATCACGGTGAATTTCCTGATATTCGGAACCCTGCATGGGAATATCTGCGGCTAATTGCACCAGGTTGTATTCCTGGTAAAAAATGCGATCAAGCACACCGATAATTGTTGGATTGGCGAATACTGCCGCATTGGCAAAGGGAGTTACCCAGGGCAACGTCACATAGCCACGCGCCTTACCTCTAGGTGCAACCCCACCGGGTCGCTGTTGCCGTTCCTGAAGTAATTGCTCAAAGGCAACTGCCCATTCTTCAATTAATTGGCGATCAAATAATCCACGCAGAATACAGATCCCATCTCGATTAAGATCTGCGGCTAACTGATCTAAATCTGCTGCACTAAACTTGTTCGTATCAATAGTTGGAACCATGATGTCGCCTGCTCCAGCGGGGGATGCTAGGGCTACATTTTGCTTCATTGGAGAGCAAAATGTAGCCCACTATACCATCCTATTCTCCCCATTGATAGAAGCGGACTAACAACCAGATAATCAATTTTTCAAAAAACTAAATTTCTTTGATTCGATAACAATTAATCCCAATTTAATTGTTGATCACAACAGATACGGTAGGGGCGAATCGCGATTCGCCCTTACAGAGGATGGGTGATAAAAATCGGAAGTGCCGATGTCTTTGCGGCAGGGCAGGTTTTGGCAAAAGGTTGCCACGGAACTGTGAGCGGTATTGCGGCACCCATTCCAACAAAGAGTTGACCTGTCACTAGAATTCAGAGCATTGATATTAGCGGGCGACTTCAAACTCTTTAGTCACTTCATCAGTTTGCCCCATGAGGGTGCGAAAGGCACTCATAACTTCGGGAGCAGCCAACGCCAGGGAGGCAAACGAACAGAGAGTCGCAACCTGGCAGTACTCACAGAAAGCTTTGTTTTCGCTCCATTCTTCCCGTGCCAGTTCGGCTGAAGCGATCGCGTCAATTAAAATCTTGGCCCCCATTGCAATGGGTACTAATGGGTTTTCACGGGCGCGGTTTTCACCCCCAGTGGTTGCCAGCCATGCCGTGATGCCATAGTTAACCATCATCAACGGGCCATCGGGAGTATTTAACCGACTATAGGCGTAGTTGGACGCATCGACGCGATCGGAATCGACAAATGGGATTGGGAGGTCAGGTAATTCCTTTAAGACGCCACTCTGGTAAAGGGTAACAATTTGGGCCATCGTTCCTCCCAACATGGACAGTCCGACAATCCACCGTCGTCGCTCTAAATCGGGGCTGGTGCCTTCCCGTAGTTCTTTACTTAGCTGTTGTGGTTCCATAATCACCTCTTACGTAAGGCCATTTGTAGTGTGTGCAAGTTGTTAGGTGGTTTTCCAGAAAAAATGTACCTGGTGTCGGTTCACTTTACTCCCATCCACCCGCAGCTAATAGACCCGCGATCGCCGCTGATACCACCGATGTCGCCGCAGTGCCAAATACCCACCAGGCAGCGGTAGCGGCTGTTTTTTGCACTTCTTTGGCCTGTTCTTTGGCTTGATGTTTTAAGGTCTTAATCCGTTCTTCTGCCTTTGTCTGGAGTCGTTCTGCCCGATTGAGTACGCTATCTCTAGCAGATTCGATCTGATCTACGATTTTGTTCGCTTGTTCTGGCGAAATGTCCGAACGCGAACTAAGCAGGGCAACCAGTGTCTCGCGATCAAACTGGCCCAGGCGATCGCGCAGGGCATCGAAACCGACCTCCGGATCGTCAAATAGTTTGCGAATATCACGCTGGATACCTTCGTAGTTTAGCTCTGGCCGATCCAAAGAGTTAAGGTAGCCACGCACATTATCATTCACTTTGCTGGTAGCAGCCTGCACCTGGTTTTTAACATTCTGTGCCTGGTTTGTGATTCGATCCCGGATGGAGCGTACCTGCTGGAGAACCTGATCGATGATCTGGTTCGCCTCCTCTTCAGTGATGTCTTTTCGTTGTGAGAGCAGTGCCACCAGAGTGCCCCGATCAACCTGCGAGAGGCGATCGCCCAACTGTTCCATACCCGCTTTTGGCTGCTGGAACAACCGTTGCAAGTCACGCTGAATTCCTTCTGGATTTAACTCTTCCCGATTAGTATGGCGCAGGTAGTCCGCCAGTTCCGTCGAGACTTCCCGAACTTGGTCACGGGTGCGAACGGCAACTTCACGGGGGGTACGAGCGATTTGGCTGAGAGCATCCTGAACCTGCTCAATCACGCGATTCACCTGTGCCTCATTCAATCCTTGTTGCTGGCTGAGCAATTTTACTAGCGTTTCCCGGTCGATGTGGGATAACCGTGTTCCCAATGCCGCAATCCCTAGCTGGGGGTTACTCAGCAGTTGTTGGAGATCCCGTTGCAGTCCTTCGGGATTGAGTTCTTCCAGGTTAGTATTACGGAGATAGTCAGCAATTTGGGTGGTGAGGCGATCAACCTGCTCTCTGGCCTGGTCAGCTAATTCCTGGGGGGTGTGGAGAATGCGATCGCGAATCGTTTCAATTTGATTAGCCAATTGATTAATCTGATTCGGATCCAGGTCTTGCCGTTCTGCTAACACCCGTTCCAACGTTAGGCGATCGAGTTGACCTAACCCAATTCGGGTCGCGATCAGTCCGGCTTCGGGCGCATTCAGTAAGGTTTGGAATGTTTGCTGAACGGACTCAATGGTTAACTCCACCGGATTAGTCTCCCGCAGATAGGATTCTACCCGTTGCCGGAATTCACCCGCCTGTCCTTGCAGTTGATTCCAGGTTTCCTGGGATTGGTTGAGGAAGCGATCGCGAGTCCCTTCCAGATCGTTGAGAATGCGCTCTGTCTCTTCTGGGCTCAAATCCTGCCGTCCTGCCAGTAGTATCTGGGTTAGAGTGTTGCGGTCAAACTGGAGCAGTCGGTTCCCCAGTGTTTCGTAGGTCGCTTCTGGATCCGTCAAAAGGGCCGTAAAATCTTGCTGAATCTGGTCTGGATTTAAGGCTTCTTTGGGTGCAGAACTGAGGTAGGTTTCCACCTGCCGCCGCAATGCCTGCGTCTGTAACTGTTGGGCGGCCACCCGCACATTGTCCAGTACCTCACGACGGATCAGCTCTAATTCATCAGCGATGTCATTAATCTGATCAGGGTTGACACCTTCGCGGCGATTAAGCACCTCAACAAAATAGGCTCGATTGATTGCCTCCAGTTGCTGCTGTACCAGGGCGGCGTCAGCATCGGGGTCAAACAATACTTCGCGAAAGCCGCGATCGAGGTTTTCTGGCCGTAGATACCAGCCGGGAGAATGGAGCAGGTAATGTTCAATATCTGATCTGATGACCAGAGAGGGGGAACGTTGGCTAAGTTGACGGGTAATTTGACTCGCTTGTTCGCCGACCTGGTTACCCAATGAACTGAATGGCTGGGTCAGCGTTTCCATATTTAAGTTAGATAATCCAGATAAGCCACCTCGTCCCGTCAGTGTTGTCAGCAGTGCATCCATACCCATTTGTAAGGTACGTTCACGTAAGCTGACACTACCTTGGCTGGACTGACCTTCACCGTTGCTGTGGCCGTTGCCGTGGGAGGCTTGTTTCAACCCCAACATTTGGGTCAATCGTTCGCGCAGTCGTCCCGATTCCAGATCTTCAGAAGTCGCTGACTTGATTAAATTCACGAGTTCGGAACTGCCTGCGGGAAGTAGATCGGAGTTGCTGAGTAAACTGAGCGCTTGATTTGGAATTTCTTTTACATTAGCTTTGGAAATTGGCAATTTGGCAATGTAAGTCTCCAGATTTTCTCGCAGTTGCTCAGAGGATACGAGCGATCGCAATTCCTTACTGACCGCATCGACGGATGCTTCGACGGTGTTAGCCATCTGATTACTGGCAGACCGACCGCTTAATGCCGTTGCTACCGTTGCCATGACTCCCTGCACACCAGAACTAGCAGTGTTACCCACCGCGCCCGCCAGGGAACCAATCGCCTGCGAACTGAACCACAGCAGTAGTAAGAAATAGACTGACCAGATAACGATGGCAACGATCGCGCCCAATCCAACCTGGTTAATCAGTGTTAGTTTCACTGCTAAAAAGCAAGCTGTAAAGACAGCAGTATTCACGATAAATAGGGTAGTTGTGCCAACCTTGGCTTCAATGCGGCGGAGTTTCTTGCCCCACCCATCTGCATCGGTATCAGCAGGATTAATACCGGCGGAAATACCAGTTGCAATGGATAAGTTACTCAGGAGAAATTGAAATGCAAATGCCATCGCGACACCCGCAACCAACGCAATGAAAAATTGTGGGCCTGAAAGAAATGCTAATACAACCGGATCGGTTGAAGGAGTGGCTTGAGTAAGCTGAGACATATTATTTCTCTAGTAAATGCTTGGGAAATGCAGGGAATGAGAAAATGCAGAGAATGAAGCGATCGCGTGAACTTTCCTTCCTCAGGTTTTCAATACTGCTTGGATACGTTCTCTCTTACCAACCTAATCCCTATGCTGTGATCTACCCTCCACTAAAGGAGTAGGGACGCCTCCTGCCGCAGGGGAGAGCTTCTGACTAGCTAAAAAGGTACATAGCAATACAAACGAATTCAAAAAATAAAAAGGGGTAGCAATGCTACCCCAGGCCTACTTTTCTCGCGATTAACTAACAGCTGAAACTACACAGAGGTTGCCATGCCCTGTTGAATTCTGCTCTTTGCTGCCTTAAATTCAGTAGCCATTTGCTCCTTCTGTGCAGTGCTACAATTTCTGTCAATTGCCGCGAACAGGGTGCTTTCTTCCTGGCGAATGTGATCACCAACAATATCCATCAAGTCTTTGACTCTGGATCGGAAAGTGTCGGCTGAACGGGTATCGATCGCTTTAATCTCATCGAGCATTTGCTTCATTTGAGCCTGCTCATCGTACAGTTCTTGCGTATTATCGTCACCGTAGAACGATCTCACTCTGGGATAGACGACTTCCTCTTCTGCCTGGGCATGAGTTAGCAGATCTTTGTATAGTTGGCCGAAGTACTCTTGCAGTTTTTGTGGATCTTTAGTTGCGCCAATTTCAGCGAAAATAGTATTCGCTTTATTGTGATCCAATCGAATGAGCGTTTGGATATTCATGTCCTGCTTATCAGTATTTTGGGTGATTACACTACCCGCAACGCCCGATAAAGCAGCAACGGCATCCTGTACCCGTGCCCATAGCCCCTGGTCGGCGTCCTTACCTGTCATTTCGCGCACACCCACCATTTCGAGCATACCTTTGAGTTGTTCCTGGTGTGCCCGTCCCTCAAAGTTAACCGTATTTAATGGGGTGATGGCGACTTCAATATCAGCCCCTACCTGCTGAGCTGCCTTGTGAATCACGATGCCACTCATTGCCTGACCATGTTTCAGTAGTTCATGGTGCATTAGCTTTTGGTAGAACGAGAACTCGCCCCCGGACATCATTTGCTCAAACTGTTCAATAAACATCCGCGTTGCTGCACTGGGCTCAGCCTGAATGCCATATTGAACGATAACTGTTTCCATGATGCCCAGATTTTTCTGATCATCTTCGAGCATGTTTTGCAGGCGATCGCGGATATCTGCATCCGTACATGCAGCAATTAACTTTTGATCATTAGCGATGATAAACTCTTGAAACTTGCGCAGATCTGCTAGTCGTTCGCCGATCATCATCCGCTTTGCATCATCAAGTGTTGTAACCATGCGTCGTTCTCCTTGGAAAATGTTAAATTCACGCTTGAATTGGGCTCAGGATAATAGCGTTTTCATGCAGTGTTCCCATTTCAGAAGTACTGAAGTAGAAGCACTTCCCTATTAACCTGCTACTCGCCATTAGAGCGAATCCACCCGGAAAGTGCCATCCTCCGAAAGCGATGGGTTTTCTTCCACAGCAATCCTATTTGAACGATGAATAAGCTGGCGAAAACAGCCATTAGTCATTGGTCATGCAAGCAAACTAATGACCGATGACTAATGACAATGCAATTAATCGAGCAATACTAAAAATAAATTAGGACTAGGCCACAATAGATACTTTACGATTACGAGAATGTTGAATAACATCCTTTTTCCTGGATTGATGCACTTGTTCGAAGAGGTTGCTCATCCAGTGAAACCCTTTCTTCAAGCAATGGGGGCAGACTTCCCCATAGTAATTACCTTGGTCATTACAGAGAATGACTTTTGCTTCTGCTAGCTCGAACTGATCATTACAGAGCAAGCAAGATTTTTGTTGAAATGGAATAGTATTGCATTCAATTTGAAGTTGCATAATTTTTTGAAATGGATGAATTTTACAACTTGTTAAATTCCCAAGTGTTTTAACCATATAAGTTTAAGATCGGCCCAACATCTGGCTTGGGAATGAAATTAATTGTGTTTGCTCGAAAATTCGTTTTCAGCAGAAATTAGCCTGTGAAGTCTCAACTAACTAAAATATGGCCTGTATAGCCAGTAGCTTTGTATTGATTGAGCGCTGTTTCGGCGATCGCCTTCCCTTCGCCAGCCTTCACTAACGCCACACAGGCTCCGCCAAAGCCTGCTCCCGTTAAACGTGCGCCAAATACGTCTGAAGTATGTTGCAGAATCGTAACTAATGTATCCAGAGCAGGCACCGATACTTCGTAGTCATCCCGTAAACTGGCATGGGAGGCATTCATTAATTCACCAAATGCTGCAGCCGAAATACCGTCCAATGCCTTCAGTACCCGGTTGTTTTCGGTAATGACATGGCGAGCCCGTTTGTTCAGGGGAGTCGGTAACTGTTCCACGACATGGGGATCACTAACATCACGCAATGCTTTTACACCAAGTTGGCGTGCTGCCGCTTCGCACTCTGCCCGCCGTTGGTTGTAACCACTGGTTGCCAGCGATCGCGCCACACCACTATCCATCACCACAATTTCAGCTCCTGCTGGAAAGGGAAGAATTTGCCGCTCCAGGGTACGTGTATCGAGGAACAGCATATGCTTTGTATCAGCCAGGCTGGATGCCATCTGATCGAGAATGCCACAACTCACTCCCGCGTATTGGATCTCGGCCTGTTGGCCTAGTTGGGCAATTTTGACATCATCCAGGTCGAGACTCAGTAGCGATCGCAATCCCCGTAGCATGGCTACTTCTAACGCCGCACTGCTAGATAATCCAGAACCAATCGGTACACTAGATGTCACATACACATTTAATGGTGGAATGGTATAACCTGCAGTTTCCGTGACCCGAATGCAACCATAAATGTAACTGGCAAAGCCCTGTGGGGTAGCCTCAGTGGGACTTATGTCAATTAGTTCGGCCAGTGCAGCGGAGCAAAAATGGTGGTGATCGTCGGTACGGAAGCCAATTGCAACGTTGGTATGTTGGGGAATAGCAG
>CAZGDE010000001.1:31305-67284 GCA_964524315.1 uncultured bacterium | reverse complement strand
ACCCAGCAAATTTACTCGTCCGGGTGCGCTAGCCTCAACTGCGGGGATAGCATGAAAAACTTGCTGGTAGTCCATATCAACGCTCCAGGGGAACAGGTCGAAGTCGTCCCTCGATTTCAGTATGGGGAAATTGAGGGTCAAAACTCAAGTTCTCCAGGCTATTATCGGCATTTAAGACGAATGTGTCCTCGATCTTTGCTCCCGGAAGGCTGGGATTCCAGGCAAGTATCATATTTGCAGCAAGGCGATCGCTCGTGTCTGGTGTTGCCACAACATCCCGTGCCCCATAACCGGCGATGCCGCCCTGGTGATGTTCGCGAATTGCCTGGGTGTAACCATGCTGCTCATAGGCCGTTGCTAAAGCGTTATACACAGCATTCAGCGGTGTTTCCACCTGAGAATGCTGCAATGCCGTTGCTTCAATTACCGCAATCGTGCGATGTAATTTCTGGTCTCGTTCCGATAGTCCACCGAAACAGACGAAGCGAGTGAGGCTGACAATCAGGCCATACCCGCGCGCACAAAATACCAGCATTGCCTGACGACCGAGTACCTCTCCGCTAGGTAAAGGATGGCGGTAAAGGGGCAATCGGCGATCGCCCGCTGCCAATGTCAACGCGGGATGCAATCCCCGTGACCACATGGCTTGGGCACCGGCTCCCGCCAATTGATATTCCGTCCAATCGGGTTGTGCCTGGGTGAGTACTGCGGTCATTGCTTCGCTGGCCAGTCGGCCCACCCGACGATAGCGTTCTAACTCGCTGGGCAACATCACCTGTCGTTTCTGGAACAGTGAGGAGGGGAGGGGTGATTCGCTGATAGTGGGGCGATCGCTCAAGATCTTGCCATTCCCTGTCACCTCCCGGACAAAGGCTTCCCGTTGAGAACTGTCTGTCCAGGGGTTAACGGAAAGTTGATAGAGGGCACCGTCTGGGACGATGGTTGCTGGGAACTCCTCGTCTTTTAATCGTTGGGCTTCAATTTCGTCAGTGAGTATCCAGGCATCGGTTGCTGTCACCAGTACTTCAGCCACTCCGGTTTCTGCTGTCAGTAGAACGGTGTTAGCACCACCCCCAGTAGCCCAGGCAAACCAGTCAGTTCCCCGTAAACGAATACCTGCGGCATCGGTTGTTTGTAGCGTCTGTCGCATTAACGCTAATTTGGTGGAAACTTCTTCTGCCTGATTCATGGGATTAAATTACCTTTTTTGTTCTGGCTGTCTGAAGTAAAACCAGTCCGATGCCAAACAATAAAACTCCCGATGCCAGAAAACCAATGTCCCAAAGTTCTTGATGTAAACCTGGTTTGAGATGGTGAATACCCAGGATGTGATGGTTAATAATACCTTCGACCAGGTTAAATATACCTGCACCCATCAATAAAGAACTAGCAAATACCTGACCAGACCAGGAGTTTCTTGCGTGCTGTCCGGCACGCCACAATAGACCAATTCCCAACAGTGTAAGTAGCCAGTTCAGGAGATGAAACAATCCATCTCCTAAGGTATTTAACTCCATGCCTGCAACAGTTACGTCAGTTTTAATGCTGGAAAACATATGATGCCATTGCAACAGTTGATGGAAAACAATGCCATCGAAAAATCCAGCCTGACCTAATCCTAAAATCAACCCAGCCACAACCAGGGGACGAATCGTAGAAGACTGGCTTCGTTCTAACACCGGTTCGCTAATCCTACTGGTAGCTGGACTGTTGACGTTCATCGCTTTCTTATCCCAACTTGGATTGTGATACCAAATCCAATGAGTGACACTGACTCAAAACCTGGACGTAGGGGCGTTTCGCGAAACGCCCCTACAATAAAACGCTACTCTATAAACGGATTTTCTATGATATCAGGCAAAATCCGCCCCTACCGTGTGACTAACCTGTCTGAGCACTGCCGGAAGCAGGGAGGGTTTTACTGTTGGTCTGCCGAGGGTGCTTTGGGACGTTCCGTTGCCGCAGGGTTAACCTCTGTGCCCTGGGCATTGAAAGGATAACCTTCTCCTTCCGGTAGTAAGTCCTCTGGGTTAGCTGCTGGGGTTGTGGCAGCAGAATCGAGTTGCCCACTATCATGACTTTGTTTAATTCCAGGCCCTTTATGGCTAGCATGACCGCCGCTCATAGGATTCCTCCAGTGCTATCAAATTGGTTTTCGTGTCTTTTGACTGTTTGTTTATTAGAAAGTACATTCGATGATTCAACTTCATCCTTAATGCTTATTCTGATGAAGCCGATCGCCCACTCTTACCTATAACGTTCACGCCAATGCAACTGCGATCGCCTGCAACTCTTTTGCTTTCTCTTCCGGTAACGCATCATTGGCAAACATACCGGCTGCCAGTTCGGTTCCGGCCAGATATTTCAGGCGGTCAGAGGTGCGGTAAGGTGGGTAAAACTGGGCATGGAGATGCCATTCGGGATGGAGTTCACCATCAACGGGTGCTTGAAACCATGCCATCAGGTAGGGAAATGGCCGTTGCCACAGGCCGTCATACTTCAGAGTCACGGTTTTGAGTGCCTTAGCCAGTCCCGATCGCTGCTCTGGAGTGAGATCTAAAAAAGTAGCGACGGGTTGAATCGGAGCAATCCAGACTTCATAGGGATAACGGGCACACACCGGCACGAAGGCGATCGCCCATTCATCCTGGTATAAAATCCGTTTGTTGTCTGTAATTTCCTGCTGAATTAAATCCTGTAATAGACCGCTTTGATGTTGCTGGTAGTATTCCAGCTGGCACAGCCCCATCCGCGCCGGAACGGGTGGGACAAAAGGGTAGGCATAAATTTGCCCGTGGGGATGGTGTAAGGTCACACCCACCTCAACCCCCTTATTCTCAAAGGGCAGGATGTATTGAATTTGGGAATGTTGACTGATGACATGGGTGCGATCGCCCCATACTTGAAACAACAGTTCCAGATGATCGAGCGGTAAACCAGACAACGAAGCCTGTGGATCTTGTGTAAACACAACGACCTCACAGGCTCCATTGGCAGGTAATGTATCGACAATCGTGGTGGGGACATCCTTCGCCGTCGGAATCAACGACGGAAACCGATTGTCAAAAACGGCAACGTCATAGTTTCCTGCGGGTAGTTCCGTGGGAAATTGGGGATCTTTGGTGGGGGCCAGCGGATTGTACTCCGGAGGCGGCATAAACGTTCGTCCCTGGCGATGGCTGGCGTAGGCAACCCATTCCCCCCGCAGTGGGTGCCAGCGCAGATGTGGATTAGCCTGCACTGGCTCGTTACTGGGGCTAGGAGCGGTGATCGCCGCCGCAATGGGTTGGCGACTGTATAGAGTAAGATTGCGGCCGTCCGGCTTTAAAAGCTTCTGTGAGTACATCTTCCATTTGTGACCATGCCACTTTGACCGATTGTAGAAGCATAGTTTGGTCGTCTTCCATGTTACCCCTCCCTAAGGTGGCAGATGCGATCGCCTCAATAGGAAACTTGGGGGTGCGATCAATGTACAACAACCCGTTTGCTTCCTGGAAGGTGTCGGTCAACTGGGTGTAACAGAAGCCACTAAAGATTTCTACCTTATTCACGGTTTGTAATAACGCCGTGTATTGCAGTTGAAATTCCGAAATGTTGCTCGACCGGGCATAACCCCAGGTGTGACTGAACTCTTCGGGTTTGGTATAGGCAATGCCACCAAACTCTGTCAGCATAATCGGTTGGCCCTGGTGGGGATACCCATCCAGGGTCAACACCCGACCACCAGGACGCTGGCGATCGAACAAATCGGCCAACTTCACTTCTGGCCCATACCGCTTCGCCAAACTATGGGGCTTGGTGTCGTAGTCATGAATTGCCAGGATATCGGTTGACGTACTTTCCCAACCATCGTTACCAATGACGGGACGGGTTGGATCCAGCGTCTTTGTCAGGTGATAGAGTGCCTGAACCCAGTGCCGATGGGCTGGAGTTGCCGTCAAATCAGGCACCCCCCACGATTCATTAAACGGTACCCAAACAACCACGCAAGGATGGCTGGCATCTCGCTCGATCACTTCGGTCCATTCCTTTGTCAACCGTTCCACGGCCTTGGGGGTAAAGCGATAGGCACTGGGCATTTCTTCCCACACCATCAGTCCCAACACATCGGCCCAATACAGGAAACGGGGATCTTCAATCTTCTGGTGTTTACGCACCCCATTGAAGCCCATCTGTTTGACGAGTTCTACATCCCGCCGCAGGGCATCATCCGATGGTGCGGTCATCAATGTGTCTTCCCAGTAACCCTGATCCAGGACAAGGCGGAGATAGTAGGGTTGACCATTGAGCATGAAGCGATCGCGCTGAATGCTGACTGTCCGCATGGCGGTATAGGACTTCACCTCATCGATCAACTGTCCATGACACCAGAGTTGAATCTGGGCATCAATGAGGGTTGGTTTTTCGGGTCGCCACAACAACTCATTCCGGTAATCATCAATACCCGGATCGGAGAGGGCAATCCGGCGATGAATTTCGCCATTCAGCACTTCGTAAGTGTCGTTCACCAGTAATTGATTACCAGCGGTCAGACGCACTCTTAACTGCATCTCTTTCTGACATTTACCAGCGATAAAGCTCTCAAAGCCAATTTCCCAGCGTTCAAAGTGAGGCGTCCACTTGAGGCGATCGATATAGGTTTCGGGCACCTGCTCCAACCAGACTGTTTGCCAGATGCCACTGGTGCGGGGATACCAGATGCTATGAGGCTCCCGTTGCCAGTCTTGCTTACCCCTTGGCTTTGCCAGATCGTGAGGGTCATCCTCGGCCCAGACAGTAACGGTTTGCCGCCCATCTGGACGCAAAACAGATGTGATATCCATAGAAAAGGGCGTATGGCCGCCTTCATGATCAATCATGAACTGTCCATTGACCCAAACCCGTGCCCGATAATCGACCGCACCAAAATGGAGCAAAACACGCTTACCAGTGGCCGTTACATCAAAATCGCGCTCGTACCAGCAGTTGGGATGAAACCCCGTATCGTTTATACCACTGCGGATGGATTCGGGTGCAAAGGGAACTTCGATACATTTATCCCAGGTGGAAATATCACTGGGTCGCATATATATCCCGTCATCATCGTAGGTGAACTTCCAGGTGCCATTGAGGGAAGTCCATTGGGATCGTTGTAATTGAGGACGGGGATAGGCGATGTCTGCTTGCGATTTGGTTGTGGTTACCAAGTCACAGGGGTATTGTTCTTCAAAGCTTTTACCAAAGGATTTCATGGGGAACTCAAGCCAAACTGCATCTCTTTAGGATGCCCTCTTAAGCATCCACACATAACTCTATTTTTGCAGTTTCTTAAATTTTCACGCCCTATTTAATTCAATATATTTGTGCGGATCTCCGTAATAGTTAAAACTACCGAGTAAAGGGTCACAAAATATTCTTGTAACCCTGCTTAGAAGCTGTTACTTTTTCCTGTGGTGGTAAGCTAAGAAGCTTATTTATCAGTAGTTATTGTAAAGTACCGAGTGCTTAAATAACCGCAATAAAAGGTTTTAAATTAAATATATTCCGTGTTCATCAATACAAAGTTATTCAGTGCTTGATCATCCCCTTCGATGGACGGAGATCTACCCGCTAATCGATAGGTTTTTAGGACGATGTATCAGGTCAAGAGATGGATATGAATTTGAGCGATCGCCAGTCTCATTATTCTTCTAGCGATGACTTCATTGCCAACCCGGCCAGCTACCCCCAAGTCACCCAACAACTGTCTGAAAACGTTATCCTGACTACGCTGGATGATCTCTACAACTGGGCGAGACTCTCTAGTCTATGGCCGCTACTGTATGGGACTGCCTGTTGTTTCATTGAATTTGCCGCTTTAATTGGTTCCCGGTTTGATTTTGATCGGTTTGGCTTAATTCCCCGTGCCAGTCCCCGTCAGGCCGATCTGATTATTCTGGCAGGTACGCTCAATATGAAGATGTCGGCTCCCACACTGCGACTGTATGAGCAAATGCCAGAGCCAAAATATGTGATTGCCATGGGAGCCTGCATGATTACAGGTGGTATGTTTAGTGCCGATTCGCCAACAGCCATTCGGGGGGCAGATAAAATTCTCCCGATTGATGTTTATATTCCCGGTTGCCCACCCCGACCCGAAGCCATCCTCAATGCCATCATTAAGCTCCGTAAGAAGATTTCTAATGAATCGCTAGCCGAACGCGGCATGACGCGGCAGACCCACCGTTACTATGCCGTCCCCCATCGCATGAAACTATTGCCAGGTGCCCATGATGGGAGATACCTGACGCTGGAAACACGGGAAAAGCCACCCGCTCAGTTAGCAGCGGAGCAAGGTATTCCTTTACCAGAACTTCTCAGACAGTGGCAACCCCAAAAAACGAGCGAAGGATCGGGAGATTAAAACGATGTTCAACTTCCTGAAAGAGGTTGGTAATTACGCGAAAGAGACGGTACAGGCCGCTCGCTACATTGGGCAGGGACTTTCCGTTACCTTTGATCACCTCAACCGCCGCCCCGTTACTGTGCAATATCCCTATCAAAAACTCATCCCATCAGAACGGTTTCGCGGCCGAATTCACTTTGAGTTTGATAAGTGTATTTCCTGTGAAGTGTGCGTTCGTGTTTGCCCAATTAATCTTCCTGTAGTCGATTGGGAGTTTAATCCAGAAACAAAGAAGAAACAACTCAAACACTACAGCATTGATTTTGGCGTGTGTATTTTCTGTGGTAATTGTGTGGAATTTTGCCCAACCAATTGTTTGTCGTTTACAGAAGAGTATGAAATGGCTGTGTACGATCGCCACGAACTCAATTTAGATAACGTGGCAATGGGTCGATTACCCTACAAGGTGACTGATGACCCAATGGTGACCCCATTACGCGAATTAGTATATTTGCCGAAGGGTGTCATGAATCCCCACGATCTTGACCCATTAGCTCGTCCTGCCGGGAAGCACCCTACCGAAATATTGGCAGAGGGTGAACCAAGTTAGTGATACCGAAACTGGACGGGCGGGGTCAGTCAATGAATTACGATCTCCTACAGCTTTTCGATGTGTCGTTTGACCAGCCCCAACAAACCATACCTCAGTCCCTAAGAACTACTGGATGAGAATTTAAGCTGCTAAGTGCAGTCCTTTATTGTGCAAGCTTTGCTCAATTTGTTGCATGTCCTGTAATGTTTTTCCGGCGACGATGCCATAAATTGAGGTATAGATTTTGCCATATTTTACTTTCTCTAAAGCTGACAGAATCAGGAAATCTCGACGTTCTAGATGGGGTTTCAGGGTTGTCAGAATGGAATCGAGTGTGCCTGCCATGCGATAGTCGCTGGAGTATTTTGCGATCGCCTTGTCCAGTTTCAACAATTGATGCCGTTGGAGACAGAGGGGAGTCGACCCATTAATCCGAAAATTTGCATCAATCATGTAAAGTTGCCCGTCCCGATCCTCTAACACGTCAAACCCAATCACGCCAAAGTAACCCTGCTGATGGGCATAGTTCCCCATTGCCGTAATCATGTTGAAAAACTTGCTCAAATCGTAGGTGTAGTCAATTAGACCGCCCAGGTAGTTACCCTCGGCGCTAACCTGTTGTTGAGTGACACCAATTAAGGTAATTTCTCCCTGTTTGTTGACATAGAATTGCACACAGTAGTTATTGATTTCGTGCTTAACAAATTCTGAGATAATTATTGTCTTCAGTAGTTTAATACTCAAATAATTTTTGAGTTCTTCAAAACAATAATTGAGATCGCTGAAACTGCGGATAATGTATGTTCCTTCACCCGAAAGGCCGTGGGATGTCTTGATGAGGTAGGGAAATTGTGATGGCAGTCGAATTTCTGCCAGACTTACCTGGTCTAACTGATAGGTTTGGTAAGTGGGACAGGGCACCCCTAACTGGGACAGTGTTGCTTTACTCAGTAAATGGTAGTGGGTATCGGAGTTGATCGCATGCTTGTCAGACTGTAAGTGATCAAAGGGAAATAGAGTAATTAACCGATCAATGCGATCGCCCCGACTCAAATCATCCAAATAAGTTGAACAGTCCATCATTTCTAACCGGGTATCACGAAAGTTAAAACACTCTCGCCAATAATCCATTAATACGTTCGGTGGTGGACTGATCACAACACCGGGTAGCCTGTCACCTAAAACAGCTAAATTCTTCCAGGGTTCCTGCTGACAGATCTTATCGAATGAGGTTTTGGTCGATTCACTACTACCGTCCTGCAAAAAATATTTTTTGGTATTGGGGTAGGCTGCCCAACTGGCTGTTGCCGGATAGTTCAAGACCAGCGCATACTGCTGATCACCAATATCTTGAGCAAACAGGTCAGAAAGAGAATTTCCCTGAAAAAACTGAAAATTATTCATAGCTTCAATCACATCGTCAATTGCACTGTAGGGACAGGTTTGGCAATATTATTTGCGATCGCTAATAATGCCTGTAACTCGGCCTCTACAATTGCGGCTGGTTATTCAACGTCTGGAATGGCAATTCCAAAAAAATTTGAACCTTGTGTAGGGGCAAGTTTAGCCACAGAATGATTAGCAGATACTCAGGTCTTTAGCAAAACCTACCCTTACGGGTAGTTTGGTTTCTAGAAATCTGCTAAGCGATCGCGGATTAATTAAAATCGGTATTTAATTCTCATTCCTAAGCGATCGCCAACGGTCGTTCTTTACAAGTAGCTACAACTGGTTCAGCCAAATAATCCGCCATATAAGCCACAGCCATGTGCTGCGAATTGTATGCCCACCCAACGCGTCCCCCGTGATCGATCAGAATGCAACCTGCTTCTCCTTCGACGCGATCGATTAAGGTCGCGATCGCCTGTTGGGCTGCATCATCGGGATGTTGTCCCCCCGATAACGCATCAATTGCCGTCTTTGCCAGCACTACCGGAATGATCGATTCCCCATCGCCCGTAGTGGAGCAAGCTCCCAGGCGGTTGTCAGCATACAAACCACAGCCAACCAGCGCTGTATCACCTACCCGCCCCTGGGGTTGCCCTGTGATACCGCCGGTAGACGTTCCGGCAACAAGATTGCCAGTACTATCCATTGCCACACAGCCGACTGTATTGGGACGGTCTAACACCTCGGTTTCCTCTTGCCACTCCTGATACTGTTTCTCACTAATCAGGTCTTCTTTAGGGCACATTTCTAACCCATGTTCTAACGCAAACCGTTCCCCACTGCGGGCAACCAGCAATCGGGGTTGGTCTTCCATAATGCGACGGGCCGCCGAGATGGGATGGCGAACGCCCTGAACGGCTGCAATGGCTCCCCAACTTAACGTTGCCCCATCCATCATGGCAGCATCCGTTTCGACTTCTCCTTCACTATTCATCGTCGAACCAAAGCCAGCATTAAAGGTTTGATCCGACTCCAAGACCCGAATAGCGGCCTCCACTGCTGCTGCCGCACTACCACCCCCCTGTAGCACGGCCCAACCCGCTGTGACGGCAGCGTAACATCCGGCGTGATTGGCTGCTACTTTGTCTTCTGAAATAGTTTTCGCACCGCCATGAACGATGATGACTGGTTTCATGTAATGTACTCCATCTCTCGCACAATATTTCTTACGTAGAACTGACATCCAATAATGGCGATCGCGATTGCAAAACTTTCAGTTCTATTGAGCAATTGAGAGGCAGGTTTTGACATGCACGATCCCATGCTCGTAGCGTAGCCACAGATATGTTCTCCTATCTCTATCTGGGGAGTAAGCTTGATGCAGTTAGCGGCATGAGGTTTGATGAAGCGAGGTTGTCAGGAAGGTTTTGATTCCGCATTTATAAGAAACTTGTTTAATTTTTAGTGATGAAGTATTTTTGTAGTGAAAAATACGAATCCTCCAGACTTCAGCGCATAGGCTAACTGAAACAATCTCAAGGATTGTTTTGATTAAGGAAAAACTTTGGGATGTATCGCTTGTTTATTCGATCCATTTTGGCCCAGTTGATTGGATTGCGCCCCCGCAATCATTCTGCCACCAGCATTTCCAGGACTGTCCGGCGATTTTGGGCGATCGCACTCTCGGTACTGTGTATTATCCTATTCAATGCCGGAGTCGTCGCGCAGTTTGCTGCTCCTGTGCCTGCCCAGGACATCCCAAAGGTGCTGACGATGGGTACTTCTGCCGACTATAAGCCCTTTGAATTTCACGATACATCGGGTGGCAAAGATGAAATTGTGGGCTATGACATTGATGTTGCCCGACGCATTGCTAACGATTTGGGGTTTGAGTTGAAGATCCAGGACATGGACTTCAATGGTTTAATTCCAGCACTGCAAAGTCAGCGAGTTGATTTTGTCATGGCGGGGATGACACCGACTCCCGAACGGCGGAAGAGTATTGATTTTTCTGACATTTACTACAGTGCCCAAAACACAATCATTGCCCCGCAGAATAGTAACTTGACGACGATCGAATCCCTGAAAGGTAAGACCGTTGGTGCCCAATTGGGTACCTTACAACAGGAAGTTGCCGAAAAAATTCCCGGTGCCAAAGTCACCACACGTAACCGTGTACCGGATCTGGTGCAAGAACTGAATGCAGGTCGGATTGATGCGGCAATTGTCGAAGACACGATCGCCAAACCCTACACCAACGTATATGCAGATTTGAAATTCACGGTCGTTCCCAATAAGGAAGGGGGGTATGCGATCGCCTTTCCGAAAGGATCCAAACTGGTACCCGAATTTAACCGGGTCATTGCCACAATGAAGCAGGACGGCACCCTGGATACATTTGCCAAGAAATGGTTTGAAGACCAGGGCAAACCGGCCGAAACCGGATTTCAACGGATTATCCCGCGTATTCCCTTCATCCTGAACGGTATCGTGGTTACGCTGGGCTTTACTCTGACATCACTCATCATTGGTTTAATCCTGGCGATTCTGCTGGCAATTCTGAAAATTTCGTCGATCCGACCGCTCCGCTGGTTTGCCACCGCCTACACATCCATCTTTCGCGGTGTGCCGCTGATCGTGACCCTGACGCTAATCTACTTCGCTACACCACAACTCACGGGGTATAAAATCGAAGCCTTTCAGGCAGGGGTGATTACCTTTGCGCTGAACTCCGCCGCCTATGTCTCGGAAACGCTCCGTGCCGGGATTATGGCCGTTGATAAAGGCCAGAGGGAAGCGGCGATTTCCCTCGGTGTGCCCTACTCCATGATGATGCAGGATGTCATCCTGCCCCAGGCATTTAAGAACATCCTGCCTGCCCTGGTCAACGAATTTATTAACTTGTTGAAGGATTCTGCCCTGGTGTCCACCATTGGTGCTGCTGACCTGCTCCGGCGCGCTACCATTGTGGGTGCCGAGACTTACCTGTACTTTGAACCGTTAATTATCGTTGCCATCACTTACTACATTATGGTGATGGGGTTGACGGTGGCGGCATCCGTTTTAGAAAGGAGGTTACAGGCAAGTGCTTAGAGTAGAAAATTTGCATAAATCATTTGGCCCGCTGAGTGTATTGGCAGGAATTACCACCCAGATTGATCAGGGTGAGGTCGTCGCGATTTTAGGGCCATCCGGGTCGGGAAAATCTACCTTCCTGCGCTGCCTGAACCTGTTAGAACAACCGACGCAGGGGCACATTTTCTTCCGGGATGAGGATATTACATCACCCAAATGCAACATCCTGAAAGTGCGGTCAAATATTGTGATGGTGTTCCAGCACTTTAATCTGTTTCCCCATATGACAGTGCTTCAAAACGTCACCTATGCCCCCACGAAGGTAAAGGGATTGTCGAAGGAAAAAGCCAATGAGATTGGTATGGATCTTTTGATGAAGGTGGGTTTGGCCGAAAAAGCCGATGTCTATCCATCGCGGTTGTCGGGTGGGCAGAAGCAACGGGTCGCGATCGCCCGGGCCCTGGCCATGCAGCCTGACATGGTGTTATTCGACGAACCGACCTCGGCCCTTGACCCTGAAATGGTGAAGGAGGTGCTGGAAGTAATGCAAGATTTAGCCCGCTCCGGCATGACGATGGCGATTGTGACGCACGAAATGGGGTTTGCCCGTGAAGTTGCCAGCCGGATCATGTTTTTGAATCAAGGCCAACTGTCAGAAGATACGACTCCTCAAGAGTTTTTTACCAACCCCCAGTGCGATCGGGCCAAAATCTTTCTGGAGAAAATGCTCAAATAGAACAGTCACTCGCGACCCGCAGCAATGTTCTTTCGCCAATAGCCGCATGACGGGGATTGTCGACCAGTCCTGTATCAAGTAGCAATACACCAAACACGATCGCCCATCCCTTCGCCCGTTGTAAGGTTGCTTCTGAGATCTGGCATTGGTCAATCGCCTGTTGGCGCACGGTTTGTTCCGCAAAGAGCAGCCAAATAGAGGCAAGGTCAGTTGCCCGATCACCGGCGGCCATGTCGCCCCAGTCGATAATGCCCGTAATCACACCGTCCTTGACCAGAACATTACGGGCATGGAGATCGCCATGCAGCCAGGTTGGTTGCACATCAATGGGTGCATTCAACGCCTGTTTCCAGGTGTGCTTGATTGCGGCAGTAATCAAGCTGGTTTGTGTCTCCAGCCGTTGCATCCGTTCTTCAATGCCAGCCGCCCGTTGACTCAAGGGTATGCCACGGCCCGGATTGGTAGGTGCGCTGGCGGGTGCGGGGATATGGAGCGATCGCAAAAATGTGACGAAGCGTTCTACCTGGTTAGCGTGGGGTTCCTCCTGATCCGCTGTAACACCATCTAACCAGGGCACGATGCTCCATTGCCAAGGATAGTCTGCTGTGGGCTGACCGACTCGGCAGATCGTTGGCACCGGGATGGGTAACCGCTCTGCCAATTGAGGTAGCCAGGTTTGTTCATGGTGGAGAAGGGGAACTGCAATTTTGCGGCGGGGCATCCTTACCGCTAGCTGGTCACCCAGGCGAAACATGGCATTGTCCCAACCTGTGTCAGCCGGCTGCATTGGTAAGTATGCCAGATCAGGGTGCTGTTCTTCTAACAAATGGCGGATCAGAGATTCATTTATTTCGATCTCGGCGATCGGTGTTCCGAACGATGGCAAACTTCCCTCCTTTTACTCATTGCCAAGCGCTACAGGGCTAGTCATCAGGAAAATTGCGTCTCTTGTGGGATACCAGGTTTGTTGCATTCCTCCGTTCGGTCGCTAACTGATTCTATCGAATGGGAGTTAAAGATGCGGGGGAAAACATGAGCTAATTGAGAACCATAAAGATACTTCTGGTTTTCAATCAAAGATTTCGGGGAACTCTGAAAGGTATTCAATCAACTCGTTGATTCTAAGGATAAAACTGGGTGACACATTATTCTTTAAAGGAAACAACTGTTTCTCCCGACCAGGAGATCTCAGAACCTACCCAGACGTTAAATTTTTCTGTTTCCGACAACTTAAAAACAAGAAATCTATTAACAAAGATCTCTAAAGAAGACATTCGATCCAGCCTCAGTGCGTCAACTCTGGATGGCGTTTTTGCCACGCTCTTTTCCACGATTACTGGAGGTGTGTTACTCAGTAATTTCTTTGTGGAGCTAAAGGCAACTCCCTTACAAATTGGGATGTTGGCCGCAATTCCCATGTTGGCAAATTTGCTGCAACCGTTAGGAGCCTACTGGGCCGATGCCACTACGAGTCGTCGGCTTTATGGTCTCTGGATCTACAGCATTTCGCGGTTGCTCTGGTTACCATTGGCGATCGCCATCATTGTGTTTAGCTGGCAACCTGACCACCCCCAGCAGATGATTTTAGCGACGCTGGTAGTCCTATTGCTAACAAGTATTTTGAGTGCGATCGGGAGCGCTTCCTGGTTGGCCTGGATCGCAACCCTGGTTCCCCCCAAACTACGCGGACGGTATTTTGGCTTTCGCAATAGTACCTTTAGTCTCACAGGACTGATTGCCCTACCGTTGTTGGGAGTCATGATCTCCGGTTGGATGGGGGGAAGTCTTGAGGGTTTTGGCGTGATGGTACTGGTGGCCGTCGGTGCAGGCTTGCTGAGCCTGGCTTTTCAGTCTCGCATGACGGATGTGAACCCGCAGGCAAATCGGGCTGAGTTTTTGTCCCATCCACCCGATAATTCCGTCATCCTCGGTCATGCCATTCCCCATGAGATCGATTTAGGCAGTGGCGCGATCGTCAGCGCCCTGACCATACCACCAAAGTCCGCCCACTATAGCCTTTTCAACGATTCTCGCTTTCTCTTATTTCTGCTTTATTTTGGGTTATGGGCATTTGGACTGAACCTCAGCAATCCATTTTTTAATCTGTATTTGCTGGATAACCTGGCGTTAGATTTGAACTGGGTAACGCTTTACAACAGTTTGGGAGCCGGAGCCAATTTAATCCTGCTTTTCTTTTGGGGTAAGTTAGCCGACCGCATTGGTAACCGCTCGATTTTGCTCTTGGATGGGGTGCTGGTTGCTATTACACCGCTGTGCTGGCTGGCTACAGGGGCAAATCCAATCTCACTCTGGTTATGGTTCCCCCTCCTCCATCTTCTGGGGGGTGGAACGGGAGCCGCGATCGACCTCTGCATTAACAATCTCCAACTAGAGATCGCACCCATTCAACACCAGACAAAATATTTCGCGGTGACAGCGGCAGTGGGTGGCGTGGCCGGGGCAATGGGAGCCCTGGTTGGTGGTTGGTTGGCACAATCTACCGATACAGGTAATATCATGGGCCTTTTTGCCCTGTCCAGCATTTTGCGGCTTGTTGCACTGTTGCCCCTGGTGTGGTTGCGGGAACCACAGCGGCGATCGCTGAGAGACACCCTGCAGCGCTGGTCAACGCAAATGAAACCCAGACGTACTGCTTCAGAGTAGCCAATCCTAGCACTCAGTATTCACGCGATGTGTGACTTTTCTAAAATGCCTACCATCACTGCCCTCACCCTCGCCCAACGGAAGCGGGGACACAGGAAAGGTCTGAAAGCCCTTCTCCTGCGAGAGAAGGGTGGGGATGCGGGCAAATTAGTTACCCATTGCATCATTCAGAAATACAGTACTCAACAATAAACATAGCTGTTCTAAATTGTTGGTGAACAAGGAGAGTTGTGGCCGATGGTTGTTCGCGTTGACTGGTATTTACGCCATCCAGACAAGAACGTTAGCAGGTGCGACGCCCAGTTTATTCCTCTAAAACCGTGCCTTCTACCGTTGCATTCGCTAAATTCACGCCACTGAGATTTGCGTCATCTAGGGTTGCCTGGCGCAAGTTTGCCGCTTGCAAATCGGCGGTTTCCAGGTCTGCCCGACTCAGATCGGCGGCGACCAGGTTAGCACCTGTCAGATCTGCCTCACTCAGGTCTGCTTCGTTGAGAGCTGCTTTTTCCAGGTCTGCGGCTTTTAAGTCGGCTTGATTTAAAAGGGTGCGATCAAGAATAGCTGCTTCCAAAATCGCTTCATCTAAGATGGCATCATTCAAATTGGCATTGCTTAAGTCTGCCTGGGTCAGGTTAGCACTTTTCAGGGTGGCTCCACTTAAATCCGCCCCGCTCAAATTGGCCCGTTGTAAGTTTGTACCATCCAACATTGCACCGTGTAGAACGACACCACTGAGATTCACCCCTTCAAGCACTGCTCCTCTCAAGTCGGCAATACTAAAATCTCTCTCCCCGGCGGCATATCGGTGCTTGAGTTCCTCTACGTCCATGTTTCGTGTTTCCTCTTTCTCCAATCAGGAATGGCAATTGGTGGCAATTCCTGCAATACTTCACCGTAAGCCAGCCAGGAGTAGTACACCCCTCTCCAGAGATACACTTTTGGCGGTGAACTCTTCACGACTGGTATTATCCCGATTTAGGCAGATGCAGTGATGTCCAGACCTGGCAGTGCCAAGCCCCTACCGAATCTGTCGCATTTTCAAGTCAAATTGGGCAAGTCAAATTGGGATTAGTTCCCAAGAGAGCGTAATCTCTTATATAGCAGTCCTAAACCGTTTGTCAGCATGAGGATCTTTGTAAGTCAGGATGCTGCAAGAATCCGTGCTGACAAGCCAAATAGGATCGCTATAGGAACCCCCTCTATCAGACTGTCACATCGTTATGGCAACTTATCTCATTACAGGTGCGAATCGCGGTATTGGTTACGAATACTGCCGTCAACTAAAAGCGCGGGGAGATCGCGCCATTGCCGTCTGTCGCACGGCTTCTGAGGAATTGCAGCAGCTTGGCATCCAGATTGAGACTGGCATTGATATTACGTCTGATGCGTCGGTAGCAGATTTATGTACGCGTTTGGGGGATGTGGCGATCGATGTGTTAATCAATAACGCCGGTATCATCCAGCGTGTAACACTGGATAATTTGGACTTTGATAGCATTCGCCACCAGTTTGAAGTAAACGCCCTCGGCACTTTACGCGTGACTCATGCACTTCTCCCCAGGCTCAAGGCTGGTGGCAAGATTGTGTTGATGACCAGTCGCATGGGCTCCATTGGTGACAACACCTCTGGAAGTTCCTATGGCTACCGGATGTCAAAGGTAGCATTGTCAATGGCTGGTAAGTCGTTAGCACATGATTTGAAACATCGGGGGATTGCCGTAGCGATTTTGCATCCCGGCCTGGTGCAGACTCGCATGACAAACTTTACCGCCAGTGGCATTACCCCAGAAGAATCCGTGAAGGGATTATTGACTCGGATTGATGAGTTAACACTGGCGAATACAGGCACTTTCTGGCATGCCAATGGCGAGATTTTGCCCTGGTGAATCAGCTCCAGAACCACCAATTTACGCTGTCTGGTCGCAGTTAATCATCCAGGGAGTCCCAAATTGATCCACTAGCATCCCAAAGCGGTAAGCCCAGAAGGTTTGTTGGAATGGCATGCGCACTGTGCCGTTGGTGGCCAGGGTGTTAAAAATGCGTTCGGCGGCGGCAGCATCACGCAATATCACTGAGACAAAAAATCCTTGGGCTGGTTCGTGGTATGGGGGTGGACTGTCGGCCCCCATCAATTCCTGATCGCCAAACACCAGGCTGGCATGCATAATCTTGTGCCGCCATTCAAGTGGTGTTTGTTCGACCATTGCTGGCTCTGGAGCCTCTGCATAGGTCATCATCGCTGTAATTTTGCCGCCCAGACATTGCTCATAAAACTTAAACGCTGACTCGCATTGACCATTGAACATCAGGTAGGGATTCAGTTTCATGGTGTACTCCTCGAATGAAAATTAGACCATTGCAGTTGTCAAACAGGCTTCCAGACGCTCAAAACCTTCGAACCAACTAACCCGGATGGGAATTGCACGATACGGTAGTCTATCCCGGCGATCGCAGCTCTGTTCCCAAAACTGGCCCTACTGGGCAAGCCAGTGATCCACATCCTTGAGTCGTTCTGCCTCTAATCAGCAGAGTTGCCACTGGGCCCTTTGACTGCGAGGCATCATCCTGCCCGTTCTAATACTTTCAGGTATTTAGAGATGGCCGTTAAACTCGTGGCAACGGGTTGAGCTAACTTAGTGACACAGGCTTCCCCATGAGCTAAATGAGCCAGAACTGCCCACTGGGATTGGCGCAACCAGAGCCTCACAGATAGTACTTAATTAGCCAGGGGCCATTGAGGTGGGTGCAGTATTCAGCCGCGCAGTTAATTGATTAAAAAAGTATAAATGTACTACTCCGCAACGTCAAGAGTGTATGGGTTGTTTCAGTGCTGCCTCTTGATTATTTGGGGATAAGCTTACAGCTTTGATTGTTATTGACAATCAATGTTGTCATGATTAGCATGGATGCATGAAAACATTGCAGCAGCTTGACCAGCAAGACCCCCGCTGGTCACTGGAAGAATTAGTGCAGATTGCCAATGAGCTACTGCCCCAATTTCTGCCAGATGAAAAAGCGCATACCAGGGTACGGGAAGATGTCACTCCCCGGCTTGTCCGGCACTATACCAGCCAGGGCCTGCTTGATGAGCCGCTGCGCGAAGGTCGGGAAGCCCGTTATACCTATCGGCATTTGCTGCAAGTGCTGTTGGTGCGACGGTTGCTTACCGAAGGGTATGGAGCCAGTGTCATTGATACCTTTGCCCGGTCAAAAACTAACTCAGATTTGGAGGCTTTGCTACAAGGGGGGGTACAACTAACCGTTACTCCTGCTAATCCGGCCCTGGCTTTTCTGCAACAGGTGCAAAAGCGACAATCAAACACGGTTCCAACCGTTACTCCCAGCCCTCTGCCCCCAGCACCTGCCCCATCCTTATCCTCAACTTCCGCCGATCCAGCGGCAACGCAGTGGACACGGCAAGAAGTTCTTCCTGGTTTAGAACTGCACGTGCGGAGTGATTTTGTCTTGCCGGTAACCGCCCAGGAGCAGCAAAACTTACTCCAGCGCATATTTCAACTTCTGATCTCAATGGCCACACCTAAACGGAGGTCTGCCAAACCATGAAACCTCACATTGACCTCATTCCTCTTCGCCCTGCGGTTTGCTCCAACCATCCCACCGTCCTCGATGTCGTGGTGCGAATTACACCGCCCCCTGCCCCTATCACAACCAAACACCGTCCCACCCTGAATATTGGTTTCGTGATCGATCGCTCGGGTTCTATGTCTGCCCAAAAGAAGATTGATTATGCCCGTGAGGCTGTCTGCTATGCGATCGAGCAACTGTTACCCAGCGATCGCCTGAGTGTAACAATTTTTGACGATCGCGTACAGACCTTAATTCCCAGTACACCCGTCAACAATAAAGCCAGTTTTTCCCGTTTAGTGAAGCAGATCCAACCGGGAGGAACCACAGCGCTCCATGCGGGCTGGGTACAGGGAGGCATTCAGGTAAGTCAATGTTTGACCGCCGAACTGAACCGCATCATTCTGCTATCGGATGGGCTGGCCAATGCGGGTGAAACCAACCCCGACGCGATCGCATCGGATGTGCATGGCTTAGCCAAACGTGGGGTCAGTACTTCCACGATGGGCTTAGGGGATGACTATAACGAAGATTTGTTAGAAGCAATGGCCCGCAGTGGTGATGGCAACTATTACTACATTGCGGCAGCAGAACAATTGCCCAGTATTTTTGAGCAGGAATTGCAGGGACTGACTGCGACCTTTGGCAAAAGCGTTACCCTGGGACTGGCTCCCCAGGGGGATGTGGTGGTGGCAGATGTGCTGAATGATCTTGAGGTCGAGGCAAATGGTCACTTTAAGCTGCCAAACCTGGTATATGCCAGTCCGCTGGATGTGGTGCTGCGGTTGAAAGTGCCAGCACTTAACGAAGCAGTTGCCTTATGCCACGTTCACCTGACCTGGACGGATACCGAGCAACAAACCCAGACCCTGCAAGCAACCCTGCAACTTCCAGTAGTCACCCATGAACAATTAGAAGCATTACCCCGCAATGCGGACGTGCTACAGCAGGTGGCATTAATGATGGCGGCCAGGGCCAAGAAAGAAGCCGTCCGCCTGGTTGATCGAGGTGATTGTGGGGCAGCAAGCCAAGTTCTGCAACACGCCAAAAAGCAAATGCTGGATTTTAAGCTGCCCATGTCCGCCCCCGAAGCAGCCGCATTGGAGGATCTGGATCTGGAACTTCAGAGTCGGAAGATTGCCAGTTATCGGAAGATGGCGTCGCACCAGTCCTATACCCGCGCGACGCGACGCAGCGGCGGTCATACCAACCTACTGTATGCCTTTGACCGGGGCCCCCGGTTAGGCGACATCAGTCAGCAGGACACGGATGCCATCGTCAATTCTGCTGACCGTTCCCTGTCTGATAGTGGTGCTATTTCTCGGGCCATTCATCGGGCAGCGGGATCGGAATTACTGGCAGCGTGCCGCCAGTTGCAGGGATGTGCTGAAGGTAAAGCAAAAATTACCCCCGGTTTTCATTTGCCGGCTGCCTGGGTGATTCATACCGTTTGCCCAACCTGGCGAGATGGCCAGCAGGGCGAAGCTGACTTACTGGCACAGTGTTATCGTAATTGTCTGGAGCTGGCAGCAGCCCATGGTTTGCACTCAATTGCATTTCCTGCCATTGGTACGGGGGCATTGGGATTCCCCATCGACCAGGCGGCTCGCATCGCGTTTGAGACTGTGAGCCAGTTCTTACTCAACCATACGGCGATCGGCACCGTTCGGTTTGTTTGCTTCGACCAGGACACACTAAAACATTACGAAGCAGAATTTCAGCGGGTTTCGGGCTGGTAGGATGAAGCGGGTTGCCCATCATTACGGTGTGACTTGATCCTAATCCCACATTCGATTGCCGCATTAATGCCAGTTGCGATCGGGGACTGTTTGCAGCCGTTTGGCCGCATCAACCACATCGTTTAGCTCCACCGGATCGCTATAGGGATTCGTATCCAGGGCTGTGACCCGATTGAGTTCCTTCTGCCAGCGGCGGAATTCGGTAATATAAGGTTCACAGGGCACCCGTTTCAGGTTATTGCCATCGACTACCAGATCGTAAATGCCATTATGTAACCACTTGCCGGTGTGCCAATCGGGCATATCCACAGCGGGGAATAAACAAATACCATGCAGGTCAATGCCTGTATTCACCGCCGCTAATGACTCTTCCATGACATCCCGCAACCATTCATCGCGCCCGGCTTCCATGCCACTGGTTTCGCCAATGATCATGGGTCGGTGGTATCGCTCCCAGACTAAGCGCATCAACTCACATAAGGGTTTAACGCGATCGTCATCGGGTGGGAGAGCCTGATGCGGGCCCTGTTCTCGATATTCCATTTGGCCAAAGGAATAGTGATTCGCGCCAACAATATCGAGAACCTCAGGGGAACCGCCCCACTCCGGATGTTCTTTGCCGTAAAGAATGTCCCAGGCCAGGAAGGTGTCGACATAGGTTTCGTGGTGTGCGGCTTCGATTTGGTCGGGGCGATCGCGCGGGGCAACCACCTGCCCCAATGGATCAATATGAATCATCCGTGCCTGCGGATCGATGTCCCGAATTGCCTTGACACCGGCAATTGCTGCCCGACATAACGCTAAACGAAACTGCAAGCGATCGGCACGAGTGGTCTTATAGGGAGCAACCCAACCCCATTCACCACCACAGAATGAGAAAAACGTGATCTCGTTAATTGGGGTAAAGAAATGGGGAGCAGGTAACCGGGGGATGACATAGGCTGCCGCCGCCCGACAATAGCGGGCAAAGCGATCAATAAATTCCTCGGTAAATGGGTCTAAATCAGCGGGATAACCGTAATGGCACAAATCCCAGATAGGTGTGATTTGGGTTTGCTGAAGGGCATCCAGTATGGGATCAAGGCCCGAAAAGTCGTAATGACCTTGGTGATCAACCAGCGGCCAGGGAATTGCTTCCCGCGCAACGGCAATTCCCAGCGATCGCAGGATGCGGTAATCTTCCTGGACGTGGCGATCGTGCTGCGTTTCGGCAATCAGATTGCGTCGTTGCCGCTCCTTCCAGAGAAACGTTGAACACTCGAAGCCGGAGATAAAGAATGTCGGGAAAATGCCGGGTCGCTGAGTCATGCAATATCGCTCGTCATATCATTCGTTAGCGTAGGTATGTTTTTTGCTGCAGAACACTACCCAGCGTGGGATAAATTTAATATCTCCCATTCCCTCGTTCTCTACTGTTGGTTTGCCCATGAAAAAAGCCTTACCACCAAAACTCATCATCCAGTCGGGACGATTGGTTTGGACAACACTCTGGCATCTAATGATGTCAAAATTGGCACCCCGCAGTTCGTCAGGGGAATACATTCGCCCTATCAGCCAATTTCGTCAGGTTGTCAGTCAAGCGGCAGACAACCCATTTCAACCTGAAACTGGACGTTACAGGCTTTACGTTGGCCTCGGCTGTCCCTGGGCTCACCGAACCCTGGTGACGCGAGCATTGAAAGGTTTGGAAGACACGATTTCTGTCACGATCGTGTCCCCTTCGCCCGAAGCGGGTGGGTGGGTGTTCCAGCAACCGGAAGCAGGTTGCCGTTCGCTGGCAGAATTTTATGAAAAAGCCCAACCTGGTTACACGGGACGCTCTACAGTGCCAGTGCTGTGGGATATGAAGACACAAAAAATCGTCAACAACGAGAGTGCCGAAATCATCGTCATCTTGAATGCCGAGTTCAATGAATTTGCCAAACATCCCGACTTAGATCTGTATCCACTAGAACTGCAAGCGGCGATCGACAACTGGAATGAGAAAATTTATGAATCAGTGAATAATGGTGTCTATCGCTGTGGTTTTGCTCAAAGCCAAGCAGCCTATGACAAAGCCTGTGATGAAGTGTTTGCCACCCTGGATGAAATTGATGCAGTGCTGGCGCAGCGACGGTATCTGTGTGGCGATCGCGTCACCTTAGCGGATGTGCGTCTATTTACAACCCTATTTCGCTTTGATGCCGTTTACTTTGGCTTGTTCAAATGTAATCGTCGCCGCATCCAGGACTATCAGCACTTGGGCGCTTATCTACGTGATCTGTATCAGCTTCCCGGTGTGGCCCAAACCTGTGATATTGATGCAGTCAAGCGCGACTATTACGGCAATCTCTTTCCCCTGAATCCGGGGGGCATCATTCCTGCAGGGCCCGATATGGCAAGTTTGATGGAACCCCATCGCAGATTGGGGTAGGGGTGCAGTTTCCGGCGGAACCGCTAGGCAAACACAGTGCGACTTTACAGCAGATGTGTAGGTCGGCAAATCATCTCCGTATGTGGCAACGTTTGAATAGCCTGTTTTGCCAATGAATCGGTGTGAACAGTAATCGCTCAGCGGGGGTGACTAAAGTTTCAACATTTCCAAGTAACAAAAACCCCTTTTCCTGCAAGCTGTCATACAGGTTGGCTAATGCCTGAAGTTGAGTTTCTGGTGTGAAATACATCAGCAGATTGCGACACAACAGTAGATCAATCTCTGGCAGGGGAGAGTCACGAATTAAATTATGTTGATGGAAGCTCATGGAGCAACGCATATCCTCACGCCAGCAGTAGCGATAGTGATCGCGGCAGCGCTCAAAATACTTCTCATGCAACGCTGCCGGCATGGCTTCTACCTTGTAAATCGGGTAATATCCTTTGCGAGCTTGTAAAATCGCATCTGGATCAATATCGGTGCCGTAGATCCAGACACGTTGTTGAAATTGCTCTATTCCCAGGGCTTCGATGAGCAGGATGGCCAGTGAATAGGCTTCTTCCCCGGAGGCGCACCCCGCACTCCAGACACGAATTGGCTCATCGGGAGCTTTGCTGGCAACAATCTTGGGAATTACCTGATCGGCTAAGTAGCCCCAAACGAGAGGGTCACGAAAGAAGTTGGTGAAGTTAATGAAAACCGTATCTAACAGGTGTACAACCTCATCAGGTTGTTGCCGTAGATAAGCGAGATAGTCCTGATAATCCTTAACCCCAACTCGCTGCATTCGTAACAGCGTTCGCCGCATTAGCGTTGAGCGTTTATAGCCTGTGAGGTCAACTTGATGAGTCTGGCTGAGATAAATCAGCAGATCTTCTAATTGGGTTACTTCTAACAAGGGGGTTGTAGAGTTTGCCAAAGAATAATCCAACATCAATAGAAGATCCCCAAAGTCTGGGGTTTGCCCAATCCACCCCTCCGGTTTCTCTAGTTTAGATCTCAAACTTTCCTGCTTCCGTCCGGTTTCGTACATAGAAACGGTGGGGGCAGAGAAATGTGAAGTAAACTGGTAATACATCCCATGAGGTCGCTATGACGGCTCAGAACTGCTTGCTCAGCGCCCTGCCCCAAGCTCTGGCTGACAAGCTTGCTCCCCATTTGAAACGAGTAGTGCTGCTACAGGGCGATCGCTTACATGAGCCGGGTGAGGAGATTCGATACCTTTACTTTCCGCTGGACTGTATTCTTTCCATTACCGTTACTATGCAGGATGGAACAACAGCAGAAACGGGACTGGTCGGCAAACGGGAAGTGATTGGCATTAATGCGCTGATGGGTGGTCGCGAAACAACGCAAACCACGTATATTGTGCAACGGGCAGGTAGCGCCATGAAGATCGCTTCTGGAATTTTGCGGGAAGAGTTTGACCGCAATCAAGATCTGCGGAACCTCATGTTGCGTTACACCCAGGCATTTATTGCCCAACTGTCTCAAACCACTGCCTGCAACAGCCTCCATAAGCTAGAACAACGCCTGGCTCGTTGGCTTTTAGAAGTGCATGATCGGGTAGAAGGAGATGACCTAGACCTGACGCAGGAGTTTATTGCTGATATGCTGGGTGTGCGCCGTGCTGGAGTGACACAAGCGGCCCAACGGTTGCAAGAACATGGGGTAATTCATTACCATCGTGGACATGTGAAGATCCTTAACTGTCGTGGGTTAGAAACTTATGCCTGTGAATGTTTCCAGGTGGTTAAGGAGGAATATAATCGCCTGTTGGGAAGCATTCATGGAGAACAACCGTAGCGTTCTGGTTAAGTAAAGCAGCCACGTAATGAGCCAAATATCACCGAGATTGCCGACTATTCTACTCGTTGAACCAGACGATACTGTGCGTCCGATTTTGCGAGAAAACCTGCGTCGTTGGGGTTATACCGTCATCGTTACCCTGGATACTACAGATGCGCTCCAGCGAACCCGAAGCGGGGGTGTCTCCATTGACTTGCTGCTGCTGAATCAAGTTAAGCAGTCGATTGCCGAATGTCTTGAGGCTGGACAGCGCATTCGCCAACAAACTGGGCTTTCTCGCCAGATTCCAATTGTGGTCATGGCGGAGAGATATGGAGTTGAATTAGAAGGACAGGACATCCCTGCAGGTGAATCTGAATACGTCACCTATCTGGAAGATGGGGAACAGTTAAGAAACTTGCTGTATCGCCTTTGCCCGATTCAATTGTGTTGATCAACCGTTCATCCTGACATCATCCCTACAGGGTTGGACTTTTCCCTTTGGGTACGAAACCGTACAGAAGTTTGCTCTCGCTAAGGATTAGGGTGAAAGAGGTCTATTTTTGATACCAAAATAAATTACAAACAAGTCAGATCCAATAGGGGGTAGGTTTTGCTGGGATCTTTTGCTGAGATCTATCGGTAAAGCGAATACTTCATCTGCTAAGCCCGCCCCGACAAACCGTTGTATCCGCACAGAATACCCTTTAAATTGGTATGCCAAATTGATTGGTTTAGTGAGGCGATCGCAAAGTTACAACAACTTCAACCAGATATATTAATCAGCGAGGTTATTCTACCCCAGGAGGATGGGCGCTCGTTGATGCAACAGGTGAAAGCTTTGGAAATGACTCATCGTGTCCCGCTTCAGGCGATCGCCATTAACCGTAGTTGCTGGAGAGCATCATCGCCTGCAAGCCCTTGTTGTTGGATTTTATAGACACTTCCCCAAACCCGTTGACCTGGAGGAGTTAATGTCACCCATGGTTAATCTCACCCAACAAACACAAGCACTATCTGCGAACTCCTATCAATCAGGATTTGACCGTTATTCATGTTGAGATGCGTTCTACGGAGAGCCTCTCGCTTCCCCTCTTTAAGGCTCTTATGATCGCTAAAAATCAAATACTGGCTTTGCTTCCTGTGGTTGTTCTTGATCGACTGGCACCCCATCTCAGTCAAGTCACCTTAGCCCAGGGGGAAGTTCTTTATCGACCGGGTGAGGTCGTAACCGAACTTTACTTTCCAATTAACTGTCTTGTTTCCATCACTATTACGATGCAAGATGGAGCGATCGCCGAGGTTGGGATGGTTGGTAATCGGGAGGTGTTGGGTATTCATGCTTTGATCAGTAAACAGGCAATTATCCAAACTGAGTATGTGGTTCAGGTTGCGGGAATGGCAATGAAGACGGATGCTCAGGTTTTGCGGCAGGAGTTCGATCGCAATGACGAACTGCGGGATCTGCTATTCCGTTACGCCCAGGCGTTTCTGGCCCAAATTTCCCAAACGGCAGCGTGTAACTCCCTCCACACACTCGAACAACGTCTACCTCGCTGGCTGCTGGAAGTGCAGTCACGGATTAACTCCAGTGAGTTATCGTTGACCCAAGAATTAATTGCCACGATGCTGGGCGTGCGCCGGGCCGGGGTAACGCAGATAGCCCAAAAGCTGCAAGAGCGAAAACTGATCCAATATCGGCGGGGGCACGTCCAAATTCTCAATCAGCCTGGTCTAGAAGCCTCTGCCTGTGAATGTTTTAAGACAATCAAAGCTCAATATGATCGCCTGCTGGGAGAAAAATAAGAGAATTACAACGGCGAATGTATCCTTTATCCTTTCCTAACTACTATCCTTTCCTAACTATAATGCTGAATCAGTTGTCCCGGATAGCGCCTTGTATTTTTGTGCTTGAATCGGATGATGACGTTCGCCCCACATTGAAATACAACCTGCAACATTGGGGGTACGACGTAGTGATGGTAATCGATGAAGAGGATGCGGTGCAGCGCACTCAAGAGGGACGGGAGCATTTTGACCTGATTTTGCTGAATCAATGCGGTCAATTGATCGAAGCCCTCATTGCGATCGGGCAACAGATTCGACAAAGTGCTGACTGGAACAGGCAGACACCCATCGTCATTCTGGCGGAAGACTATGGTGCTGATCTTGAAGGGCAAGATACGCAGGTGGGTGACAATGAGTATGTCATCTATCTAGAAGATGGCCAGCAGTTAAAGAACATTCTGCAACGGTTATGCCCCGTTCCTTGATTATCACGTTGAGGGGAACGGTTGATCTGCCAAACGTTTGTTCGGTGCGGTTAGGCTATCGTCCTACGTTGTTTGTTCGGCGTTCGGCGTGGTTTGTTCTGCGTTCGGCATTGTTTGTTCTGCGTTCGGCATTGTTTGTTCCGCGTTCGGCATTGTTTGTTCCGCGTTCGGCATTGTTTGTTCCGCGTTCGGCATTGTTTGTTCCGCGTTCAGCGCCATTAGTCCATCGTTCGGTGTAGTTTGTGCGGCGTTCGGCGTGGTTTGTTCTGCGTCCTGCATTATTTGTGAATTGTCCTAAAGCCCTTCTCCTGGGGGAGTAGGGTGGGGATGAGGGTAAATTGTACATCGCGTCATTGATCGTTCGTCATTATTAGGAACTGTCTAAACGCTCTTGTCCCTAAGGAGAAGGGGGATCAACCTCAAGGAGCCGAAAGCTCTCCGAGGTTGTATTAGTTTATTGCAACAGGTTCTTACTCCGGAGGCAATTTAGTTTTAAGCATTTCAATCCTGCTGCGGCGCGATCGCCGGTACTGTTGCATGGGCATGACGGTCTAATTGGGTGAGGGCGATCGCCATTACGAGCAATGTAATGGCAATAATGCGAGTTGCATTGATGGGGCGGGGTGCCATGTTAAACCAACCCAACTGATCAATGACTAATGACACCACCATTTGACTGCAGACTACGGCCAGTGTTGTGGTCGTTAAACCTAACTTGGGTACAACGACCGTACTTAAAGTAACGAACACCGCCCCTAATAGGCCGCCCAGAAACATCCACCAGGGAATCGTCAACAGGCGATCGAGGGTAGGAATGGGCATAACCTGCAAAACAATGAGCAGTGTCAACGTTGCAAAACCGGTCATGAAGTTGATTGTGGCCGCAGCGATCGCCGAGTGTAATGTTTGGCGCAAGCGAGCGTTGAGGGCTGCACCAAACGCGACTAAAACACCCCCCGATCCGGCACCCAGTAGGGCCAATATTGTATTCATAGATTTTGTGTTTCCAGAGTTTAAAAACAATCCGAACTAGCCAGAATTACGTTCTTATGGTGCTGCTATAGCGATCCTATTTGGATCGTGAGTAAGGATTCCTGCGGAATCCTTACTCACAAAGCCCTTCATTCTCACAAATGATTTAGGACTGCTATAGTTACGACTGAACTAGAAAAAAGATCGCGGCTAGTAAGAGCCCGATCGCGAAACGGCGATGGGGAGTGAGCCGATATTGGGGAACTCCCAACCAGCCAAAATGATCGGTAATAATGCCAGCAAAAGCCTGACCACAGATGGCAAAACCCAGGGTTAACGTTGGCCCCAGTATGCCCGTAAAATAAATACTAGAAACGATGTAACCCACGCCCAGCACCCCACCGGTATAGCTCCACCAGGAAGTCTTACCCAGGGCAGACCAGTCTGGACGACTTGATCGCCGGGTTAACAGAATAGTCAGTAAAGCCAGCCCACCAACGCCATAGGAAATGCTCGCTGCTAACGGAACGGAACTGAGGGAACGGGCTAACTGGGCATTTAAGCTGGCTTGAATGGGTAATACCGCTCCACTCACCAAGGCCAGGAGTAAGAACAGATAAATTTGACAACGAGTTGCGATCGCAGCGCGTATGCGTAACACCATCGTCGGTAAATGACTAAAGCCGTGAGAAATCATAATTAACGTGCGGAGAAGTGGAGGTGAATTGATGGCAATCCATAGATAGGCCCGATATATAGATAGGCCCGATATTATGTATGGGCGATCGCAGAGATGTCGCAGAACACCAGATCTGTTAGGACGTTCATAGAGGCAGTGCCGTATCAGATGCCAATCACACGGTTGCCCCTGATCAAACCTTCTAATTAATTGAAATGCCCGGACAGGACTTGAATTTATCTCTATATCAAGATAATCAACATAAATGTGAATGTCAAGAATCTTGATATCGAGATATATTAATCATCTGTGTTCCTGCTGACAAAAATAATGAGAACAACCTCTATCTAGAGAGTGAAGTGACGGTCGGGAGGTTCAAAATAATACTCTCGACAGAGCCGAAATAATAGATTTACAGGTAACAATCATTACAGGGGCAGAAATAAGCCGTCTCTAAGTTTCAAAGCTGGTGATCGTAAACCAATGGTAGGCATTCGTCGTAATGATTTGGGTTTGGGAGCAACCGTATTCCTGGTTGTACTTCTATTGCTGCTGATTTTTCCAGAGTGGTGGAACACCCTGTTAACCGCCAATGGGTTTATTCCCCACGGGCATTGTTATCTATGGAAGCCGGGCCTGGTGTGGCTGCATGTTGGTTCAGACGCGCTGATTGCCCTTGCCTACGTTGCCATTTCGACGACATTGGCCTATTTGGTCTACAGAACCCGGCAAGAAATTCCGTTTCACTGGATGTTTCTGGCTTTTGGTTCCTTCATTGTTGCCTGTGCCAGTACTCACTTCATGGATGTGTTGACACTGTGGCACCCTGTCTACTGGTTATCTGGAGCTTTGAAGGCGGTAACGGCGATCGCCTCAGTAACCACGGCTCTGATCCTGCCATCCCTTGTGCCCCAGGCGTTAGCCTTAGTGGAAGCGGCCAAACTGTCGGAAGAACGGCGTTCCCACCTGGAGGTCGCTAATCGTAAGTTAGAGCTACTGAATGAGCAATTGCAAGAAGTTGACCAGCTTAAGACACAGTTTTTTGCCAACGTGAGCCATGAGTTACGTACTCCGCTTGCTTTGATTCTCGGCCCTACGGAGAAATTACTGCATCAGAGGGAATTGGGCCAGGACGATCGTCGGGATGTGGAAACGATCGATCGCAATGCGCGGTTGTTGCTCAAACAGGTTAATGACCTGCTTGATGTCTCTAAACTGGAAGCGGGTCGGATGGTGCTTAATTGCACAACGGTTGATCTAGTTCAACTGGTGCATCTCACCGCTGCCAACTTTGACGGGTTGGCCCAGGATAAGGAGATTGCTTTTAGAATTACTGCGCCAGAGTCATTACCTGCCTCCATTGATGCCGCAAAAATCCAGCGAATTCTGCTGAATTTGATTTCCAATGCATTCAAGTTCACTCCCAATGGTGGGCAGATAGAGGTGACATTAGAAGCCCTGGAAAATGGAGACACCCCATTCTCAGCTTCCGATTCCCAATCTGCAACCGCTGTCAGAATGACTGTTAGTGATACTGGTAGAGGCATTGCGCCCGAATTTTTACCCTATATTTTTGAACGATTTCGTCAGGGTGAAGGCGGCACAACGCGACGCTTTGGCGGAACGGGCCTGGGACTGGCGATCGCGAAAGAATTTGCCGAACTTCATGGTGGCACGATTGCTGTCCACAATCGACCGACGGGAGGGGCACAATTTACAGTTGAATTACCTCTCACGGAACCGTCTGGTGCGGTTGTGAACCCAATGCCGGTATTAGCGCAGTCTGAGGAAATCTCGAATTTGATTGTTGAGGAACTCCGGACGGTTCGGCAAGGCGAACCGGTTGACCAGGAACCGGCCAGCGACAAACCCTTAGTCCTGGTGGTGGAAGACAACGTGGAGATGAATCAATTCATTTCGACAACACTGGCATCGAAATATCGTACTGCTACAGCGGTCAATGGTCAGGATGGCCTGGAACGGGCGATCGCACTCCAACCCGATCTGATTCTGAGTGATGTCATGATGCCTAATCTCAGTGGTGATCAGTTAATTCAACAACTCCGTACCTATCCGGAGTTAGACAATGTTCCAGTGGTAATGTTGACCGCCAAAGCTGATGATGAGTTGCGGGTAAAACTCTTGCAACAGGGTGCCCAGGATTATTTAATGAAACCCTTTTCAGTCGAAGAGTTACAGGCACGAGTTGGTAATTTAATTGCAATTAAGCGAGTGCGCGATCACTTGCAACAGGAACTTGTCAGCCAGAATCATGACCTGGAAGCGTTGGTCGAAGAAGTTAGTTTACGTCGACGGGAGTTACAAATTGCGCTGAATGCGATCCAACGGCAAGCGGAGGAACTGGAACAGGCGAACCGTTTGAAGGACGAGTTTTTGGCGATTGTCTCCCACGAATTGCGTACCCCACTCAATCTCATCCTGGGGTGGGCAGAAGCATTGCGAACACGCAAACTCAATGAAACGATGACGGCCCGTGCTTTGGAAACAATTGAGCGGAATGCCCGGTTACAAACCCAACTGATTGAGAATTTATTGGACGTTTCACGTTTATTGCGGGGCAAACTGCTATTGAATAAGCATCCCGTTGATGTACGGGTAGTGATTGAAATAGCCGTCGCAAACTTACAACCAGAGGCAAGTGCTAAAACGATTCGACTGACCGCCCAGTTACCGGATCAGGCTGATTCTATTTTGGGAGACAGCGATCGCCTGCAACAGGTGATGGAGAATCTGCTCTCAAATGCCATCAAGTTCACCCCAGCAGGGGGGCAGGTGGAAATTGAGTTAGTCCAGCAACATGGGGAAGCCAGGATTCGTGTCAGTGACACAGGACAGGGTATTCAGGCAGATGTTCTGCCCTATATTTTTGATTACTTTCGGCAGGCGGATAGTTCCACCACGCGTAAACATGGGGGTTTGGGTTTAGGTTTAGCAATTGTCCGGCAGTTAGTTGAGTTACATGGTGGCAATATCGAAGTTGAGAGTCCCGGTGAAGGCCAGGGTACTACGTTCACAGTCGTTCTACCAGTGCTGGAAACTTCAACACCACCCGCCTATTTGCGCTAAGCAGCCCGGGCTATCTGGCCCTCAACCATGCGTCAGAATCAGAATCGGAGCCTGATCGGGGCCGTAAAATTCAACATGAATTTCACTCCTGTCAGGGCGGGAAAGGTGCTGAGTGCGATCGCGACGAACATTGATAGAGAATGTAACTGCACCGCCTAAAAGCCCTACTGTTAGCAGACTTGATAGCCAGCGTAAAAGACAATCGAGGGGCATGAGCATGATGCAACCGTCCTCCGATCAGATGATACATGTTGAGATTAAACGTAAAGGTAGGCTGGAATAACCCTCTAAAGTTAGAACACCTGCCCATTCCTAACCCTGGAGTGATAGGGCTTGAATCAATTGCAATGGTTTCATTGTGACTGGATAGGGAGATGCTCGATCGGCCACGTTTATGAGATAGCTCATAGTCCCTTGCTTGGATGTTTGGCAAAGTAGAAGTATCCGCATGGGGAACAAAGCAATGCGTCAATCAACCCTTAATTTGGCGACGGCCACGGGCCACCAGGTAATGGCAGCGGCCGGGAAAAAGATTTTGCGGCCGGGTGGTAAAGCTGCGACTGAGCAATTATTTCAGTGGGCGGAGTTTAAACCCGGTGATACGGTTCTAGAACTTGCTGCCAGTTTTGGCCACAGTGCGATCGCCCTGGCAAAACGTTACGGTGTCAAAGTCGTTGGCGTCGAAAAGAACCCTGAGAGTGTTGCCCGTGCCCGTGCCAACATTCGTGCTGCGGGCCTGGAAGAACAGGTGATGGTGATGGAGGGGGATGTATTTCATTTAGAGCAAATCCCCCAACAGTTTGACTATGTGCTGGCAGAAGCAATTCTGACCATGCAATCCATTCCAGGCAAAATCAGCATTTTGCAAGGCATTCATGATCGGCTGAAACCGGGTGGACAGTTCCTTTCCCATGAGTTACTGGCAAACGATCGAGAGGACGAAATTCATTGGGCTCTGGCAACCGCCATCCGGGCAAACTCGACACCCCTATCTGAAGCTAACTGGGTGAAAACCTTCGATATTGCTGAATTACAAGTTCTGCACCAGCAAACTGGCACAATGGGACTACTCAATCCCACTCGTATTATTCAGGATGAAGGACTGCCGGATGCAATGAAATTCTTCTGGAATGTTTTCACCCAACCAATGGTACGAGATCGCCTTTTAACCATCCGACGCGTTTTCAAACAGTACGATCGAGAGTTGGGTTACATCATTTTGTGTGCCGTCAGGAAATAAATCAGGAGCCAGAAGACCACCGCAGCCGCACAAGCCGCTCAATCACTATTCACGCAAATAAAAGGCAGCATTTACATCGGCCAGCGGGAAGCCTATATGAACGTATTACCCGGCAAACGACATTTTGCGATCGCTAAAGATTCTGGTTTAACCAGCTAGATTGAGCGATTGAACAACACATTACGCCAATTTCTTAAAGATGAACCAGAACTTACACTTTTACCTAAGTATAAGCTGTGTATTTTAAATAACAATTTAATTATCCGTTTTGAAGCGGTGTGGGCTTCAAGTGAAGCCATAGATTAAAACATATCCTCTTGAAAAATACTAACAATGGTTTTTTCTCCAGGGGATTGTTAAAATAGAAACCAGTAATACCTTTACTTAGTCTTTAAAAGTAATTTGCTTGTCCGTTTCAGATAAAAATCTTTTTTCAGGGAGTACCAGTATGTAAAGTTTAGTTGCGTTTGCCTTTGCTTCTGGTTTCGCTTTTGGAAGTCCTCTTTTGACCTGGCAGTGTCTAGATGACATTTTCCGCCCTCGCCGCCCACCGACATCAATTCCTCGACCTAATCCTCAACCTGTTAATCCTCCTGCTACTCGTTCACGTATCCTAAATCCTCCTGCCCAGTAACGTATCAGTATCGTTGATGTTGATCGTATATTTAGCTACTGCTAACACAGTGGTAACTACTATTCGAGTCAGTGATGCTTTCTATCGTATGTACATTGACCGTAGAACTGGTGCAACAAATCGGGCCCAAGTGTTTTCGATAGCCATACAATATACGCAGTCATTAGAGATACTTGCTCACGCTTTTCTACAATGACTCCATACTGACCTCCGAAAAATGGTTACTCTAACCAGTTATTTCATGTGTGTTGGTTTATGGATTCCAGAATAGGACAACTGTATATGGGAGATTTTAACTACAACTATATTTATCGAGTAGATCGTTCTGTAGTTAGTACTTTCCATCAGTGCTAATTAAAGGCAGACTAGCAATTCAGGTGCAGCGGCTTGATCGGCTCCGCGTGGGTTGGAGACACGGATCTCAGTAACAGCTGATCCGAACCGTTGTACTGCTTGAGCGATCGGTGAAACTGTAAGGATTCGCCGTGCGATCGCTCACTTTTCTGGGAATTATAAAACGGTTAACCAGACTAGGTCACACCCCCACCTAAAGCTATGACACCGACTATAGGCCCCTCCCCTCAGTCATTCCCCAACATTGCTGGGTGTCAGATGGTTGAGCAACTGTATCTGGGTACTCGAACGGCAGTATATCGAGCAATACAGACAGCAACTCAGCGTCCGGTGGTGATTAAGTTGCTGCGACGAGACTATCCAAGCTTTGGCGAATTAGTGCAGTTTCGTAATCAATATGTGATCGCCAAAAATCTCCCCATCCCTGGCATCATCCAACCTTTGAGCCTGGAACCTGTGGACAGCGGCTATGCATTGGTTATGGAAGATTGGGGTGGGGTGGCGTTAGGAAAATACCTTCAACAGCAGTCGTTGACGGTGGCAGAGGTATTGAAAATAGCCCTCCAAATCGCCGATATTTTCCATGATCTGATCCAACATCGCGTAGTGCATAAGGATATCAAACCCGCCAATATTCTGATTCAACCGGAGTCGCAACAAGTCAAACTGATTGACTTTAGCATTGCCTCTTTGCTGCCCAAAGAAACCCAGGAAATTCAAAGCCCCAACATCTTGGAAGGAACCCTGGCATATTTAGCCCCAGAACAAACCGGGCGGATGAATCGTGGTATCGATTATCGGGCTGATTTTTACGCCTTAGGCGTAACTCTCTATCAACTATTGACAGGAACATTGCCGTTTGCCTCGGATGATCCGTTAGAGCTAATGCACTGTCATATTGCTAAAGTCCCGGTTCCTGTCGAGCAGGTAAATCCTGATGTGCCTGGGATGGTGGCAGCAATTGTCTCAAAGTTAATGGCAAAAAATGCGGAAGATCGCTATCAAAGTGCCCTGGGACTCAAACATGATTTGGAACAGTGTTTGACGCAATGGGAAACAACGGGTGAAATTGCCGAATTTGAACTGGGACAGCATGATTTGAGCGATCGCTTCTTAATTCCTGAAAAGCTTTATGGCCGACAATCAGAGGTTGCTACTCTATTAAATGCGTTTGATCGCGTTGCCGCAGGCTCCTCAGAATTGATGCTGGTAGCAGGGTTTTCTGGAATCGGTAAAACGGCTGTGGTGAATGAAGTTCATAAGCCCATTACGCGGCAGCAAGGTTACTTCATCAAAGGCAAATTCGACCAGTTTAACCGCAACATTCCACTTTCCGCCTTTGTACAAGCGTTGCGGGATTTGATGGGGCAATTGTTGTCTGAATCTGACGACCAACTGACGCAATGGCAAGCCAAAATTTTGGCAGCCGTGGGTGAGAATGGACAGGTTCTAATTGATGTGATTCCAGAACTAGAGCAAATTATCGGCAAACAACCGATCGCGCCAGAACTGTCGGGCAGTGCCACCCAGAATCGGTTTAGTTTGCTCTTTCAAAAGTTCATTGAAGTGTTTAGCACAGCAGCGCATCCGCTGGTGCTGTTTTTGGATGACTTGCAGTGGGCAGACTTGGCTTCACTTCAGTTGATCAAACTGCTGATGAATGACAATGGCTATTTGCTGATGCTGGGTGCCTATCGCGATAATGAAGTGTCACCAGCGCATCCGTTTATCTTAACCGTAGAAGAACTGAAGAAAACAGGCGCGATCGTCAACACGATTACCCTGGCTCCACTGGCTTTTGAGGATACCAATCATCTGATTGCCGATACATTAAATTGCTCAAGGGAACTCGCGCAACCCTTGACCGAATTAATTGATCGCAAAACAAACGGCAATCCCTTCTTTACAACGCAGTTTCTCAAGGCATTACACGAAGAGGGTCAGATTTTCTTTAATCACGATCGCTGCTACTGGGAATGTGATATTGCCCAGGTGAATGCACAGGCACTTACCGATGATGTCGTGGAGTTTATGGCGGTGCAATTACAGAAATTGCCACCCGAAACCCAGCAGATGCTGAAGTTAGCGGCATGCATTGGCAACCAGTTTGATTTAGCGACCTTGGCGATCGTGTCTGAGCGATCGCCCACCGATGCAGCAACAGCCTTATGGAAAGCCTTGGAAGAAGGCTTGATTCTTCCCACTAGCCAGGTCTATAAGTTCTTTCAAGATACGGAACAGGCTGCTTCCCAAGAGTCCATCAATCCAACCTACCGGTTTTTGCACGATCGCATCCAACAAGCGGCCTATTCCCTCATTTCTGAAGTTCACAGAGCCCCGATTCATAACCGCATCGGTCGTTTGTTGTTGAGTCACTTGTCATCCACCGCCCAAG
>CAZGDE010000001.1:0-31295 GCA_964524315.1 uncultured bacterium | reverse complement strand
CCCAAGAAGAGCGCATTTTTGAAATTGTCAGTCATTTGAATGCCAGCAGTGACTCGATGGTTGATCCCATTGAGCGACTCGATCTGGCGCGTCTAAATCTGAGCGCAGGACGGAAGGCGAAAGCGTCCACAGCGTACAGCGCCGCCGTAGACTATCTTGCCACGGGTATCACCCTTTTACCCAAAGATGCCTGGGTGTGTCACTATGAGCTTACCCTGGTGCTCCATACAGAAGTGGCGGATGCCGCCTATCTCAGCACTGATTTTGAGCAAATGGAGCAGTGGGCAATCCTGGTATTGCAACATGCCCGCACCCTACTCGATACGATCCCAGTGCAGCAAACTCGTTTGATGAAGGCAAAGTCGCAGGGGCAACTTGCCGATGCATTGGAGATTGGTTTGCAAGTCTTAAGTTCTTTAGGGGTAGAGTTACCGCCCCAACCAACGCAGGTAGAGATTGGGCAAACATTTGAGTACACCCGACAACTTTGGCAAGACCAAGCGCCTCTGAGTTTGCTGGCGTTACCCGCCATGACCCATCTCAATCGGCTGGCAGCAATGCAAATCTTAAGCTGGTTGGTGTCTTGTGCCTATTGGAGCAATCCCCCCTTAATGGCGCTGATCATTTTCAAGCAGGTAGAATTTTCGCTCCAGGAGGGCAATTGCCCGATATCCATCTATGGTTATGCCGATTATGGTCTGATTCTGTGTGGTGTGATTGGGGATATTCCATCCGGTTACGAGTTTGGTCAACTCGCCTTGCAGTTGCTAGACGAGTTGCAGGTTCCCCCCTTCAAAGGCAGGGCCTGGTATGTCTTCTATACCTACATTCAACATTGGAAGGCCCCGTTGCAAGCATCAATTCCTCGGTTACAAGAGGCATTCCAGAGTGGCTTGGAAACTGGCGATCTGGAAATAGTTGGCTTGAACGCGGCAGCCTACTGTGCCTATGCCTATCATGCTGGGCAAGAACTAACGGGTCTTGTCAATGAGATCGATGCTTACCGCCAAACCATTCGTCAACTGAAGCAAACAACGCCACTGCATTATCTGGAGATCTATCAGCAAACCGTCCTTAACCTGGTGAAAGGGACTGAGACTCCAGAACAACTGACGGGGACTGTGTTCAACCAGGCAACATCACTACCTTTGCTGCAGGCAGGAAATCATCGGACGGCTTTATTTTATTACTACTTTAATCAAATGGTTCTCAGTGTCCTGTTTGGCAAATATCAGCAAGCTGCTGAGGCAGCCATCCTGGCAGAGCACCATCTAGACGGCGGTATTGGTACTTTCATGGTGCCGTTGTTTGCTTTCTACGATTCCTTGATTCAGTTGGCATTGTGTAGCAGTGTACCAGAAGCGGAACAGCAACGAATGTTGGAACGAGTTGCAGAGCATCAAGGCAAATTGCAAGGGTGGACAACGCTAGCACCCTTTAACCATCAGCATCGTTGGGAACTGGTCGAAGCAAAACGTCACGCAGTATTAGGCGATCGCATCGCAGCAATTGAATCCTACGATCGCGCGATCGCTGGAGCCAAAGCCAATGGTTTCATTCAAGAAGAGGCTTTAGCAAACGAACTGGCGGCTAAATTCTATCTCGGCTGGGGCAAGGAAAGAATTGCCCAAGAGTATTTGACCAATGCCTACTATGGCTATGTTCACTGGGGTGCAAAAGCCAAAGTCCAAGACCTGGAGCGCTGCTATCCTCAACTGCTCGCGCCGATTTTGCAACAGCAGCAGATGGCTTTGTCAGCAACAGAAACCGTATTTGCGACCACAGCTCTCGCCACGTCCCAGGTCGCCGATGCACAATCCTCCAGTTCCGGTAGCACCAGTATTTCTGCCACCCTCGACCTGACAAGTGTGCTGAAAGCGTCGCAAACCCTTTCCCGCGAAATTCAACTCGACAGACTCCTGGCAACGTTATTGCATACGGTACTCGAAAATTCTGGAGCCGACAAAGGCGCATTGCTGATGCCCCATAACAACCAGTGGTTTGTGGAAGCGATTGCTAACCTCGATCAGCCCACACGGGTGCAATCCATTGCTCTGTCCAGCAGTCCAGAGGTTCCCCACGGTTTGATTAATATGGTGAAGCGGAATCTGCAACCTGTGGTGATTATGGATGCCAAGCTCCATCCCACCCTGGCAACGGATGCCTATGTGGTGCAACAGCAACCGAAGAGTATGCTGTGTACCCCGATTCTCCAGCAAGGTCAACTCGTTGCTGTTTTATATTTGGAGAACCACAGCACCGTTGGGGCATTTACAAGCGATCGCGTCGAGTTATTGAACTTTCTATGCACCCAAGCCGCCATTTCCCTCAAAAATGCCCATCTTTATCAACAGGCTCAGGAGAAGGAAGCCCAGTCTCGGGGGATTTTTGAAGCGGTTAGCGATGGGCTTTTAATTACTGACTTAGAAACTGGCAAAGTCATAGATGCCAATCCTGCTTATTATCAGCTGCATGGCTATTCCTACAGCGAGATCTTGAGTTTGCATCCCTTAGACATCATCCCCCCTAGCCGCCATGACAAGTTCGCTGACTTTCTAACGACTGTTAAAGCCGGACAGGAATTTACCTGTGAGGCTATTTGTAAAAAGCGGGATGGGACTCCTTTCTACATTGAACTCAAATCAGTGCCTTTTTCGTATAACGGTAAGCGGTGTGGCTTATCTGTGATTCGAGATGTGACGGAACGCAAGCAGATGGAGCTTTCGATTCAGGAAAAAAATCATACGCTAGAACAGGCGATGACTGAGCTACAGTACGCTCAAATGCAAATAATCCAGAGTGAGAAAATGTCAGCATTGGGAAATTTGGTTGCAGGGGTAGCCCACGAAATCAATAATCCCATCGGCTTTCTCCATGGCAGCATCACCAACGCCAAAGAGTATGTGCAAGATCTGCTTGGACATCTTGCCCTTTATCAGCAACACCATCCCAGTGCGGCTGCTCCTGTACAGGACAATGCCGAAGACATTGACCTGGAATTCCTTAGCGAAGACCTACCCAAGATGCTTGATGCGATGAAAGGTGCATGCGATCGCATCAAAGGGATCAGCACCAGCCTCCGCACCTTCTCACGCGCCGATACGGAACACAAAGTCAACGCTAACCTGCATGAAGGTATCGATAGTACCCTCCTGATTTTAAAATATCGACTCAAAGCCAATCAATATCGTCCGGCGATTGAAGTCATTCAAAATTATGGTGATCTGCCAACGATCCCATGTTTCCCTGGGCAGTTAAACCAAGTGTTTATGAATATTCTGGCGAATGCGATTGATATGTTTGATGAAATGGCTCAAGGCAAGTCTTTCGATCAACTCAAATCCCATCCTCAGCAAATTACAATTCGCACAGCCATACTTGAGAATCAGATACAAATTTATATCCGAGATAATGGGAAAGGCATAGCAGAAGATGTGAAAGCAAAAATCTTTGACCATTTATTTACCACGAAAGGGGTAGGAAAAGGAACAGGATTAGGACTGGCGATCGCCCGTCAAATTGTGGTAGAAAAGCATGGTGGCAGCCTGGATGTCTGGTCTGAGCTAGATCAAGGTACTGAGTTCTATATTCGGCTGCCGCTGGAAGTTGCCTAGCGAATTCGTTATGAAAGCTGGCAGATAGACATCGGTGGCGGCACTGTATAACAACCGTCATGCCTTGAAATATCCATTTAGTCGGCAAGTTGCGAAAGCGATCCGATGCCTGGTGATTTGAACTGTTAGACCGCCTGTCCTCCTCTCAGTTTGTGCTGTAGGGAGGAATGATTGTGGTGATTTGCTAACGCAACACTACCTGAACGACATCGACGATTGTTAGAAGCGAGTAACTTCGTGGTATGTCGCGATCGTTGAAAATAGACATCAAATTCCCGGAAGAAGTTTGTTTGCCCAAGGATTAAAGGATCCTGGCGTGGCTAATTCTCAATTATGAATAGCAGTACTATCTGATTGAGGACTGCTATCGTGAATCTGTGTATCTCTTTAAGTTCTTAGGAGTTGGATCTTGAAGATTTACTTCAATAACAGAAGATTTACTTCAATAACAGATTTCTGTTATCCAGACGGAGACAATCTTGATAGAGACTAAGTTGTGGATCATTCATACTGGCACCAGAAGTGCTTCTGTATATTTAAGCGGCAATCATTATGGGACATACCTCAAACAAACAAAATTTTTCCAGAAGGAATTTACTTCAGTTTGGGGCAGGACTAATTGGTACAGGTTCACTGACAGCCTGGTTAGGCTCCTGCAGCATTGCCGAAACTTCGGAGCATCCAGCAATCGGCACCGAGGAAAACCCGCCTGCTGCGACCAGTCCCAAAACTACCCATACAAAAGCTACCCCCGCACAAGGGACGCACGCACAAGGGACGCATCCCCACAGTACATTGACACCTGATCAAGCGCTGGAAAAACTGATAGAAGGAAACCAACGGTTCGTTAACAGAAAACGGCTCAATCCCCATCAAAGTGTAGGCCGTCTGACTGAAGTTGCATCGGGACAGGCTCCCTTCGCCGCGATTCTCAGTTGTGCAGACTCACGGGTTGTACCAGAGATTGTGTTTGATCGGGGGATTGGCGATCTCTTTGTCGTTCGGGTTGCTGGCAATATTGCGATCACCGAAGACATTGCCAGCGAAGAGTATGCGGTCGGAGTATTGCAAGCTCCCCTATTGATGGTTTTAGGGCATGAACGCTGTGGTGCAGTAGCAGCAGCGCTGGAAGGTGGCGAATTTCCAGGTGTGATTGAATCGCTGGTATTTGCAATTCGCCCAGCCATCCAAGCATCAGCGGCAGAACCTGGCGATCGCCTCACAAACGCAGTTAAAGCCAATATCCGCTTACAGGTGCAGCGACTTCAAACGTCTTCGGTCATTGCTGCCGCTATCGAAGAAGGCAAACTTAAAATTGTTGGTGCTTATTATGACCTGGATACCGGCAAAGTTAGCTTAATCAGCTAGATCCGCTTCAGCATCGCGGCAATGGATAGGGCAATTTTGAATTGAGCGCAAGGCTTCTTCGGCATCACTGCGCTCAATGTCTTTTATGCTGGCCAAGGATTTACTGGAGTTTAGACTAATTCAAACAATACGCTACCGGCGTTGCTGAATATAACTATGATTCATAAACATGCATTCGCACTGTAGGGGCGTTTCGCGAAACGCCCCTACGCCATTCATAGCTTCAATCAGCAACGCCCGCTACCTGTAGGAGGGGCGAACAGCCGTATAGCCTGCGGCATGGCTCCGCTTTTCTTGTATGCCGGTCGGGGCTTTACGCCCTTACCCATAATGGAAAATTACATTTAGTCTAAACTTCAATGATTTAGGAGCTGCAGAACAGGCGCGACTCATAGTCACTACACGATCCGACTTCCGTATCAAGCCTGTCATTCCATATTCCTGCAAGGAAAAACAATTTAGGTCAACCTAACTGTTGACAAGCCATATAACCATATAGTTATATAAAAGTGCAGGGATTCCTGCGTTTCATCCATTATTATTCAACTGCAATCATGACTACGATTTTGTCACGCCGTAGTGACGGCAAGTTATGGAACCGATTTTGTGAATGGGTGACCAGTATCGAAAATCGGCTTTATGTGGGTTGGTTTGGCGTGTTGTTGATCCCCACTGCCCTGGTCGCAGCGATCGTTTTTATTCTGGCGTTTATCGCTGCGCCTCCAGTCGATATCGATGGTATTCGTGAACCTGTCAGTGGTTCTCTCCTTTACGGCAACAACCTGATGACCGCAGCCGTGGTGCCCACATCTAATGCGATCGGGTTGCATTTCTACCCCATCTGGGAAGCTGCCAGTCTTGATGAGTGGCTTTACAATGGTGGCCCCTACCAGATGATCATCCTTCACTTTTTGATTGCGGTCTATGCCTATATGGGCCGTCAATGGGAACTGAGCTATCGTCTGGGCATGCGCCCCTGGATTCCAGTGGCATTCTCGGCTCCGGCTTCGGCGGCAACGGCTGTGTTGCTGATTTATCCGATTGGTCAAGGTAGCTTCTCTGATGGTTTGATGTTAGGGGTGTCGGGCACATTCAACTTTATGATTGTGTTTACGGCAGAACATAACATCCTGATGCACCCCTTCCATATGCTTGGTGTTATGGGTGTGTTTGGTGGGGCGCTATTCTCTGCTATGCATGGTTCTCTGGTGACCTCTTCCTTGGTACGGGAAACCACCGAGGGAGAATCGCAGAACTATGGCTACAAGTTTGGGCAAGAGGAAGAAACGTACAACATTGTGGCGGCTCATGGCTACTTCGGTCGCCTGATCTTCCAGTATGCTTCTTTCAATAATTCGCGGGCATTACACTTCTTCCTGGCAGCCTGGCCCGTCATTGGGATCTGGTTTGCGTCTTTGGGTATCAGTACGATGTCGTTTAACCTGAATGGGTTCAACTTCAATAGTTCGGTGTTAGACAGCCAGGGCAGAGCGATTTCCACCTGGGCAGATTTACTCAACCGGGCCAATATCGGGATTGAAGTGATGCACGAACGTAATGCCCACAACTTCCCACTGGATCTGGCTTCTGGCGAAGTGCAACCAGTTGCCCTCACAGCCCCATCCATTTCTGGCTAGTACTGCCTGATTTCTACTTTTCGTGTCTTTGATGAGTGTTTGGTCTGTAGCGTTCCCCATCGGGGAGCGCTTTTTTATGAATTAATTATGAATTAATATTGATTACTTCAAATTCAGCAGTCCTAAATCAATTGGGCAAAGAGCTTTGTCATTAGTCATCAGTCATTTAGGAAAATCAATGAATGACTAATGACTTTGCATAGGCAGAGAACATCGTCGAAGCTGGAGATAGACAATCAGCTTGATACAATTTTTGACAGATGTATAAATTTACGGCTGCATGTAAAGACGAAGCGATTATCTTTGGGGCTTCCCGACCTGGTTACAGTGAAGCACAACTCAAAGCCTGGACTCAGTTTATGAAAAGCCAGGGAATGCAACGAGTTTGTTGCTTGTTAGCAGCAGAGGAACTGAGCCGCTACCCAAACTTATTGGATTTTTACCAGCAGGAATTTGGTTCTGAGCATGTTTGTTGGGCGGCGATCGCCGACTTTGAGATTTGTGACCTGACGACGTTTCAACACAAAATTTTGCCTTTTCTGCTGGTATCAGCTCAATACCAGCAGAAAACCGTAGTTCACTGTGCCGGTGGAATTGGGCGAACGGGACAAATTCTTGCTGCCTGGTTGATTGCCGGGCGGGGTGTACCCAGGCAGGCAGCAATCAGAGCCGTTCGGCAAATGGGCAGAAACCCCTATGAAGCGGTAATAGTTGCCCCTTTACGGGGTAAAAATCCCCTCAGTATGTTAGCTGCACTGAATAACCTGTTGGATGCTCCCGGATGGAATCAATGCACCCATTAGAGCTATCTACAGGATCGTGATTCAGGCTGACTCAAGCAATCTTTCCGCGTCTCCCAGAAGTTTGATCAAGGTTTCTATGAGGTGATCGAGGGGTAGGGTCACGTAAATGAGTAATCATGCCAATCACAAACGGGACGGTAACCAATTTGTTGATAAATGTGGTTGGATGTGGGATTTGCTAAGTCCGTAAACAGGAAGCAACGATCACACCCCTGCGCTAACAATTGCTGGCTGAGATTGGCAACACAGGCAGTGGCGTATCCCTGGCGACGGTATAGGGGTGGTGTATAGACAGGCCCAATCCGGGCCATTGTGGGGATAAATTCGCTACCACTGGCCCATGAAACGGGAACACCATCTTCCCACAGGTAAATCGTGTGTCGGTTCAAGCCACTATCCACCATCCTGGCCGGAGATTCCCTGACGCCATCACCAATTTCAGCGACAAAATCCGTTGCCCACTGTAGCAATAGCGGGCGATCGCTGTCGGTGGCCCGTCGGAGATATCCAGGGGCGATCGCAACGGCTTCTACCTGGGTGAGTTGGTGAATTCGCATGTCGACTGCGAGTTGGTAGGGCTTGCCGGTGAGTTGGTGCCAAACTTCGACAAATTTTGCTGTCTCTGGTACCAACCCACTGACGCCGGGAAGTTGTTTCCCCTCGTCCTGCAAATCCTGCGCGATCAATTGGAGTGCTGCTAAATCGCGTGTTTTGGACAGGGTCACTTTGTAGGGAGGGGTGCGAACGGCCACCGCTAAGATTTCCTGGTTGGTTTGGACGATCGCCAGGTACGGTGGTTCTGGATAATGTGTCGGGTAATGCAACAGAGTGTGCAGAATCCCCAGCATTAGATTATGTTCTGCCTCATACTGGAGTAGGTAAGGCTGAACCTGATGACAGAATTCCTGAACATCGTGGAACCGCTGCAATTGCATCCTTTTCCTCCACAGGTCCGTCAAGTTTCTGGGTCAAAGTGTCAGGTCAACTTTCTCAGTCAACGTCTGATCCGTTAACGTTTGGGCGTTGCTGATTTGAGGGATGAATGAAGCGTTGGATGAATTGAAACTTCGTTCCAATTCATCCTGCTATTCAGCACCACCAACGTTTGATCCTTCAACGTTTGATCGGGCAATTTCTGATAGGTTAACTTCGGGACGGTTCCATGACGCAATACATTCTCGCTTTTGACCAGGGCACAACGAGTTCACGGGCAATTGTGTTTGATCGGCAGGGTAATATACTCTCCCTGGCCCAAAAGGAGTTTCCGCAGATTTTTCCCCAGTCCGGTTGGGTGGAGCATGATCCGGACGAGATCTGGTCATCCCAACTGGGTGTTGCCACGGAAGCCCTGGCCCGCATTGGGATTACCGCCCGTGATCTGGCCGCAATCGGTATCACGAATCAACGGGAGACGACGATTATATGGGACAGGAAAACCGGTCGCCCAATTTACAATGCGATCGTATGGCAGGATCGGCGCACGGCGGATCTCGCTACTGAACTGCAAGCCGCAGGGCATGAGGATCTGTTTCAGCAAAAAACGGGACTGGTCATTGACGCCTATTTCAGTGGCACAAAGCTCAAGTGGTTATTGGATAACGTTGCCGGGGCGAGAGAAAAAGCCGATCGCGGGGAATTGGCCTTCGGCACGGTGGATAGCTGGTTAGTCTGGCAACTGACCCAGGGGGCTTTGCACATTACCGATGTTACCAATGCCTGCCGCACGATGCTATACAACATCCACACGGGTAATTGGGATGATGATCTGTTGAACTTGCTCGCTATTCCCCGTAGTTTGTTGCCAGAGGTGCGCAGTTCTTCTGAAGTGTATGGGCAAACTGCGGCAGGGTTATTAGGGGCACAGGTGGCGATCGCCGGTATTGCAGGTGATCAGCAGGCGGCCACCTTTGGGCAGGCGTGTCTTCAAAAAGGCATGGCGAAGAATACCTATGGAACCGGCTGTTTCATGCTCCTTAATACTGGTGAACAGCCAATTATCTCCACGAACAAATTACTGACAACGGTGGCCTGGAAAGATAACCAACGGACTGACTATGCGTTAGAAGGGAGTGTCTTTGTTGCCGGTGCAGTGGTGCAATGGCTCCGGGATGGGCTGGGTGTGATCAAACACAGCGAAGAGGTGGAGACACTGGCAGCAAGTGTGCCTGATAACGGTAGTGTGTACTTTGTACCAGCGTTTGTGGGATTGGGTGCGCCCTATTGGGATAGTTACGCAAGGGGAGCGATCGTGGGGCTCTCGCGCGGTTCGACCGCTGGCCACATTGCCCGTGCCGCGCTGGAAAGTATCGCTTATCAGACGGCAGATGTACTGGATGCCATGCGCCAGGACGCGAATCTGCAACTGGCAGAATTGCGGGTGGATGGGGGGGCGGCCCGGAATGACTTGCTGATGCAATTCCAGGCGGATGTGTTAGGAGTGCCTGTCGTGCGTCCCAAAGTGACTGAGACGACAGCGTTAGGGGCCGCTTACCTGGCAGGACTGGCCGTAGGCTACTGGGACAGCGAGCAGGAAATTGTGCAGCTCTGGCAAATGGACAGGCGCTTTGAGCCAGCGATGGGAGTGGATCAGCGACAGGCCCTCCGGCATGGTTGGCAGCAGGCGGTATCCCAGGTTCGTCAGCGGTAGAAGGTCGATGACTATTCCTCTAATTCGAGAACAGTTTCTTGCTACACTGCGGCAGGCCAGCGGGTGGGATTTCATTGTGATCGGTGGCGGTGCAACGGGGCTGGGTACTGCCGTTGAAGCGGCCAGTCGTGGCTACAGAACGCTGTTGCTGGAACAGTATGATTTCGCCAAAGGAACGTCCAGTCGATCGACCAAGCTGATACATGGGGGGGTGCGCTACCTGGCCCAGGGCAATGTCTCCCTAGTACGGGAAGCATTGCATGAACGCGGGATATTACGTCGTCATGCCCCCCATTTAGTGAAGGATTTGGCCTTTGTGGTGCCGGGTTATGCCTGGTGGGAGCAACTTTACTACGGGGCGGGCTTAAAACTCTATGACCTACTCGCGGGCCAATTGAATTTTGGGCACAGTCAGTTTCTCAACGAAGCTACCACACTGAAACACGTCCCAACCCTGAAACGGGCAGGGCTACGGGGTGGAATTCTCTACCATGATGGGCAGTTTGATGATGCCCGGTTAGCAATGACGCTGATGCTGACCCTGGTTGATCTGGGCGGTGTGGCACTGAACTATGTGCCGGTGATCGGTGTGCTGAAGACGGCTGGCAAGGTGACGGGCGTCAGAGCCAGGGATGCGGAAACTGGGGAAGAGTTTGACATACAGGCGAAAGTGGTCGTCAATGCGACAGGTGTGTTTGTGGATGCGGTACGGCGATTGGATGATCCTGCGGTCGAGGCAATGGTGTCTCCGAGCCAGGGAGTACATGTGATGGTCGATCGCCATTTCCTCCCTGGTGATAGTGCCATGCTGATTCCCAAAACTGAGGATGGGCGGGTGTTATTTGCTTTGCCCTGGCACGGTAAAACGCTACTTGGGACAACTGATACGCCCGTAGCGCAGCCGACGTATGAACCTCGCCCCCTGGCTGCGGAGATTGATTTTATCCTGCACACGATCGCCCAGTATCTCACCCCTGCACCTATGCGATCAGATATCCGAAGTATTTTTGTTGGCCTGCGGCCGCTCGTCAAGGGGAACCGCCAGACATCAACGGCTGCCCTGTCGCGGGAACACACGATTTGCGTGTCTGATGCGGGTTTGATCACCATTACAGGGGGCAAATGGACGACCTACCGCAAGATGGGTGAAGACGTCGTGGCGCAGGCCATTCAGCAAGGTCGTTTATCACCCCATCCGTCTGTAACGGCCGCACTGAAATTACATGGCTGGACGCTTACCCCGGCGACTACCCCCCTGGATGTATATGGGAGTGATGCGCCGACCATTCAACAACTGCCAGGGGCAGATCGATACCTGCATCCGGCCTTACCTTACACGGAAGCCGAGGTGCGCTGGGCAGTACGTTACGAAATGGCCCGCACTTTAGAAGATATCTTGGCGCGACGAACGCGATCGCTCTTACTCGATGCTGCTGCCAGTCTGGAGACGACTCCCCGTGTAGTCAAAATTCTGGCTAAGGAGCTAAATCGGGGCGAGGACTGGCAACAGGCACAAATGGACACTTATCGCGTAATCGCAAGTAATTATCTGCTCCAGGGTAGCTAAGGATGTCTTGAAATCAAGATAATTGAATGAGCTTAACCTCAAACGTCTTGATGTCAAGATAAAATGCTCCTATGGAAAACGATTACATTGACCAAATTCTGGCGCAATGGCATCAGGAAGCCCCGGAACTGGATACATCGGCATTGCCCGTGATTGGCAGGGTGCTACGCATTGCCCGTTTGCTGGAAAAACATCGGGAAACCGTGCTGGCAAAGTATGGGTTAAGCGTCTGGTCGTTTGATGTGGTGGCAACGCTCAGACGACAGGGGCCACCCTATCAACTCAAACCCACCGAACTCTACGACCTGCTGATGTTGTCTTCGGGGGCAACGACGAATCGTATCGATCGCCTGGAACAGGATGGCATTGTCACTCGTTTACGCGACCCTGGCGATCGCCGCAGTGTCATTGTGCAGTTGACTCCCATCGGCATTCAACTGGCTGATACCGTCATGCCTGTCTTATTTGAGCAGGAGCAACGGCTGTTGTCACAGTTTAAGGCAACTGAAATGAAGAGTCTGACGGTTCTTCTACGCAAATTTTTAGTGTCCTTGGAGGCTGATAGAGGGTGATCCCAATGAAAGTGGATGTGTTCAAAGTTGCCCAAAATTCCCCGTCTGATATGACGGGTCTGGATGCGTTAATCCAGTCGCAAATGCTGGATCCGGCTACTATTGTGGCAATTATGGGAAAAACGGAAGGTAACGGATGTGTAAATGACTTTACCAGAGGCTATGCCGTTCAAACACTGAAACACTTTCTGAGTCAACACGTTGGTGATCGGGCACAACAGCTTGTTTACGTCATGTCCGGTGGTACCGAAGGGGTGCTGAGTCCCCACCTGACGGTATTTACCCGCCAGACGGAACATCTGTCCGGAGCGCCGCACTGGGGTTTAGTGCTGGGCACCAGTCACACCCGTGACTTTACACCTGGCGAAATTGGCACGATGACGATGGTAGAGGTGGTTGCGGCCAGCGTGAAAGCGGCGATCGCCCAGGCTGGTATGGCACCTACCGATGTTCACTTTGTACAAATCAAATGTCCCCTGATCCATACCTCCCGCACGCAAGACCACACGGCCCAATCCTTGAAGACCCAGGATGGTTATAAGTCAATGGCCTATTCGCGGGGTGCGTCGGCTCTGGGAATTGCGGTTGCGTTAGGAGAACTGGTGCTGGATCAGATTACCGATGCTGATATTTGTTCTAATTACAATCTGTATTCAGCAGTGGCTTCTACATCAGCAGGGGTTGAGTTACAAAATTGTGAGATTTTAGTTTTAGGCAATGCGCCAACGTCCCACAGTAACTTTGTGATTGGGCATAGTGTGATGGAGCATGCATTGGATGTGGCAGCAATTCAGCGGGCTATTGCAAGCACCGGGCGATCGCCCGCTCAAATTGTCAATGTGTTCGCCAAGGCGGAAGCTGACCCATCTGGACAAATCTTGGGCCATCGACACACCATGCTGGATGATTCGGACATTAGCCACACCCGAATGGCCCGCGCAGTAGTGGGTGCTGTCATTGCTGCGGCGGTGCAAGATCCAATGATTTACGTTTCGGGGGGCAGTGAACACCAGGGGCCAGCGGGTGGTGGCCCGATCGCGGTGATTGCCCGCAACTGAGACTGCTTTACTGTCCTGACTGGCTCCAATCGCGCCCTAGCGATAGCCAGTCGCATCGGCGGGTTTACCCGCTTCCTGTACTTCCGTCAGATAACGGAACGCATCGGGTTGGGAGCCATCCAGGTCGGTAAACCCGTACACTTTCGCCAGTTGACCGCTGGAGAGTGATTGTCCGTTCCAACGAGATCCTGCTGGATCGCTGGCCAGGTGGGCGATCGCACGACCAATATAGCGAGGCGTTTCAGAAATTACAAAGTGAGGATCCTTCGCGGTGCCATCACTCCAGTTGGCTTCAGTCACGCCAAATAGCTCTAACATCAACTCCGATCTCATCCAACCGGGTGTGAGCGCTACAGCCGTGCAGTGATACGGTTGTAGTTCTTGTGCTAGTGCCCATGCCATGCGTGTGACCGAGGTTTTTGCCAGGTCATAGAAGAGTGACAGCCGGTAATGGTCGCTATTGTATGCAGCCGTACCATCAGTGATTTCGACGACCAATCCACCTGGGTTTTGAATGAGCAACGGTAGGGCAAAGTGGCTTGTAATGATGTGCGTGTCGATCGCCAATCGCAACATCCGTAGCCCGCCATCCAGTGAATGCTTCCAGATGGGCGTATGCCACTCTGCCAGATTTTCCGCGCCCCAAATATCATTCACCAAAATATCCAGGCGACCCTGTTCTTGCTCAACCCGGTCAACGAGTGAGCGAACCTGCGCCGGATCGAGATGATCTACCTGGACAGGGATGCCCTGTCCACCGGCTTGCGTAACTAATTCTGCGGTTTCTTCAATGGTTTCAGGCCGGTTGGATTCTGACCGTTGTGTGCGCGTTGTCCGGCCAGTCACATAAACTGTTGCCCCGGCTGCACCCAATTCCGTGGCAATGCCCCGTCCCGCACCACGAGTACCCCCCGCAACGATCGCAATCTTATTTTGCAATGGTGGCATGATTAACCTCCCGCCTGGTTCATTCAAATTCTGGGTTTAAGTCTGTTGTTTTTAGGCTGTGTCTGATTGCATCTATATCTAATTGCATCATAGGTGCCCATTCCTGACACCTGTTGTCATATTTTGGCAGTACCCTCAAAAAGGGGGTGGCTAATTCTGGACATGAATGAAGCGGTTCTGAATGGAAACATTGATTCAAGATAGTCCTATTTAGGATAGGAAAGGATCAAGAATGATGGAGTGAGGGGTAAGAGAGGGGAATGGTGGGGATTTCCGACCCTCTTACCCTCTCGCCCTCTGAAACACTACCCACACAGGGCTCGTTCAAAACGGAGAATAGGTTAGGCGTAGTCGTAACGCATCGAATCCTTTAACCGCATGGGTGCGAGATTGCTAACCTATCCTCCGGAGCACTCTGTTTATTTATGACTCTCTACTTAATGGAATTGAGGGATTATGCGATCGCTCAATCAATTAGTCAATTAATCAATCAATCAACTGACTGAATACTGGGGCCATTCTGATTGCAGACTTCTCGCATCATATTGGCAGCCCCACCTGAACCTGCTTTGTAGGTAATTCGCTCTGGGTAAACCAGCCATGTGCGCTCGGTGCAATTTGCCTGAGCATTAACTCGTTGTTTACCTAAGTAGTAGGTGAAATTGACACGTTGTTTCTTTTGCGGGCTAATGGAACACAAATCGACGTGCAGGTTTTGGCCATTCACAGCTTTGCCCACATAGTAGAAAGTATCACAACCAGGGTGATAGTTGTTGGAGTATTGAGCCGAGGCACTTGTACCGTAACCTAAACAGGTTGCAAGAGTGCTAACAATCAGACCGGAAAGCATCAGTTTAGGGGGTTTCATGATTGGTTAATCCTTGTAGGTTGGGTGAACTAGTATGAGAAGAGCCGTTTGTATGAGTGACGCTCTTTTCAGGGGGCTTTTTGATTCCCTACTGATGTCCACGACCGCCGAACCAGGTTTATGCAGGAGGAGGATGAAAATGTGGCATTGCTGATCAGAAATATGAACCCCGTAGGGGCGGTTCGCGAACCGCCCCTACATTAGACCTACATTAGATGCGTGTGCCTGCAAATCATATCTGCATTCAGCAACGCCGAAAATGTCTCCCAACTGTCAGTCAACCAGGTCATGCCCTTACGGGTCAGTACTCAATAACCATTCCGGCAGTGTTTGAGCCTCGGCAATTTCTAGCTTCTGCTGGCGGTGCAACTGTTTAATCCGATATTCCACTTGCAACGCGGTTCGTTTGGTGGCAAAGCACCAGTGAGCCAACAGTTCGACGGGATGGTGCGATCGCGTGTAGCGTCCACCTTTACCGGCGTTATGAGCCGCGATGCGTTGGGTAACGTTGCGGGTATAGCCTGTGTACAGCGCCCCATTTGCACAGCGGACAATATAAACATAATGGGAATCCGATCCAGGTGCCTCACTCATACCCAGAGTTACCCTGATTTTCGTTTTACGAAGCTATATTGATCAATGCTCCGACTCATAGACGCTTAGCATCACGGGTCGGAGCATTCACAATCATTAAGGCTATTGCTGGATAAAACCGTTTCCTTACTCAAGCATTTCCAGGTTGCGTACAGCGCCCTGATCCGCACTCGTTGCCAGCAATGCATATGCCTTGAGTGCTGCTGTTACCCGCCGTTGCCGGGGTTGAGCTGGTTTCCAGGCATCCTTACCCTTCGCTTCCATGACCGCACGACGGTTGGCTAATTCCTCCGCTGATAGATCTACCTGAATTTTGCGGTTAGGGATGTCAATCAGGATGCGATCGCCATCTTCAATCAGGGCAATGTTGCCCCCCGCTGCGGCCTCTGGCGAAACATGACCAATCGACAGCCCCGATGTGCCACCGGAGAAGCGACCATCCGTTAACAGAGCACACGCCTTACCTAACCCTTTGGATTTGAGGTAACTGGTTGGATACAACATTTCTTGCATACCGGGGCCACCACGGGGCCCTTCATAGCGAATCACAACGACATCACCCGGTTGTACCTCATCGCGCAGAATTCCAGTAACCGCCGCATCCTGACTTTCGTAAATGCGGGCCTTACCTTCAAACACCAGGATGCTTTCATCGACACCTGCTGTTTTGACAATGCAGCCCCGCTCTGCCAGGTTGCCGTACAGGACTGCCAGTCCGCCCTCAGTACTGAAGGCATGTTCATTGCTACGGATACAGCCATTCTCCCGGTCTAAATCAAGGGAAGGCCAGCGGGTCGATTGACTGAAGGCTTGCTGGGTGGGAATGCCCGCAGGCCCGGCCTTGAAGAAGGTATGAACGGCTTCGTCCTGGGTGCGCATCACATCCCAGCGATCGAGGGATTCTTTCATGGTTTTGCTGTGAACGGTCGGCACATCCGTATGGAGCAGCCCGGCCCGATCCAGTTCGCCCAGAATTCCGGGAATACCACCAGCCCGATGGACATCCTCAATGTGATACTTCTGGGTGTTCGGTGCCACTTTACAGAGTTGGGGAACTTTGCGTGAGAGGCGATCGATATCAGACAGCGTAAAATTGACCCCCGCTTCCTGAACGGCAGCCAGCAGGTGCAGAATGGTGTTGGTGGAACCGCCCATCGCGATGTCTAGTGCCATGGCATTTTCAAAGGCTTTAAAGCTGGCGATGGCCCGTGGCAGTAACGATTCATCACCCTGCTCATAGTAGCGACGGGTGATACTGACAATGGTGCGGGCGGCGTTGAGGAACAGATCTTTACGGTCGAAATGGGTGGCCAGGACGGTGCCGTTGCCCGGTAAGGACAGCCCGATCGCCTCGGTGAGGCAATTCATGGAGTTGGCGGTGAACATGCCCGAACAAGAGCCACAGGTCGGGCAGGCGGAACGTTCATACTCTTCGACCACCTCGTCGCTGACGCTATCATTGGCGGCCACGACCATCGCATCTACCAGGTCGAGCTTGTGTTCGGAAAGCTTGGTTTTGCCTGCTTCCATCGGGCCACCGGAGACAAAGACGGTAGGTATGTTGAGACGCAGGGATGCCATCAGCATACCGGGCGTAATCTTGTCACAGTTGGAAATGCAAACCAGCGCGTCGGCACAGTGGGCGTTGACCATGTACTCCACCGAGTCAGCAATGATCTCCCGCGAGGGCAAACTGTAAAGCATCCCGTCATGGCCCATCGCGATGCCATCGTCCACAGCAATGGTGTTAAATTCCTTAGCAACACCACCGGCGGCTTCAATCTCACGGCACACCAACTGACCCAAATCCTTCAGGTGAACGTGCCCAGGTACGAATTGGGTAAAGGAGTTGGCGACCGCAATAATGGGCTTCTCGAAATCTTCTGTTTGCATTCCGGTGGCCCGCCAGAGCGCGCGGGCTCCAGCCATATTGCGTCCTTGAGTGGAAGTTTTGGAACGATAGGTCGGCATGGCACATGTCTTCGTCTAACGGCTCTTAATAGTCTAGACGGTAACAGACACGCACGAAAACACGGTGTAGAGAGGCCGTGGTTTCACGTTGTTATGCCATCCCACTGGTTGACGCAGTGAACCGTCCGTAGAAAGCGGCCAGTCTTAGCTACACGAACAGGGCAGGTTGATTGTGTCGGTGTCGGTGCGATCGCCCCCATCTAGGTGTTGGCTCATTTTGCCCAGGTCACACCGGAATCAGCCAGTTCCTACTGAGGAGGTATTGAGTAGTCAGAAAAATTTTGCATTGAATCAATTAATTTTATGATTTTAGATTTTTGGTAAGTCGTAGACTTGCCATGAACGAACACTACAACGGCGAAGAATTGGTTCAACAGCAAGGATTTGGTTTTCTGTTGCCTCTATGCTGACGAAGCAATCTCCCTGCTTCAATTGTTCTGTGTAAAGTTTGACCTGCTTTTCCGGGTCGATGCATCCCAAAAAAGCGCCATATAATCCGCCTGCAGCAGAGGCGATACCACTGCCTAAAAATGCTGTCAGGATGCTGTCGAAGGCGAGTGCCGGACCGATGCCAGGAACCAATGCCATGCCTAATCCAATCGTTAGTGTCGTTAAGCCAACTCCCACACTTCCTGATATGGCTCCTGCTTTTGCCCCCTCCACACGGGTAGTTGTTAGCTGATTTGCTTTGTCTAGTGAATTCCTAGTTACGGTTGAATCTTTAGTGACTACAGAGATTTGATGCATGGGGAAATTAATGCTCTGTAACCCGATCAGTGCTTGTTCTACCTTTTCCCGATTGGGAAAAATGCCAATTGCTTGTTTAAGGTTGTTATGATTCATGATGCATTAACCGATAAGGTTTGAAACATTGATTTCTCTACGGTTTAGTGAATATCAGGATCGCTATGTGAGTGGGGCGAACCGCCTTAGTAGGGTGGCTAAACCAATCATGGGAAAACCGATCGTCAGGCACAGAAGTGTCTGGTTTAGGTTCAGTGCGGCTGTGCCAAAGAGTTGATTCATCACGTTCCACTGGCTAAACACCAGTTGGAATAGGATTGCTACCCCGATTCCAAATAACACGGCATACCCCAAGGGTTCTGTCTGACCACGCATTTTGGCAATGATGGCTGGAACAAAGCGGCTGATGCTCAGCAGGTAAAATGCTTCGGCCGCAACTAATGCCTGAATTGCCATCGTCCGTGCTAATGCTTCGTTACCAGTCATCCGCACGACCCAGGCGAAGGTGCCAAAAATGACAATCCAGTTAAAGAGGGAAACGACCAGAATGCGGATAATCAGGTGCCGGGAGAGTAGCGGTTCATTGGTTGGACGTGGCGGGTTTTGCATGACATCGGGGGAGGGTGGCTCAAATGCCAGTGGCACTGATAGGGCGATCGAACCCACCATATTAAGCCAGAGGATTTGCACCGGCAGAATGGGCAGGGGGCTGGCTAAAAGTACCGCAATTAAAATCGTCATCGATTCACCCCCATTCACAGGCAGGATGAAGGCGATCGCCCGCAACAAATTCTTATAAACGGTGCGTCCCTCTGCAACGGCGTGTTCAATGGCGGCAAAGTTGTCATTCGTCAGAATCATGTCTGCCGCTTCTTTCGAGACTTCGGTGCCCGTAATGCCCATCGCGGTACCGATGTCCGCTTGTTTGAGGGCGGGTGCATCATTCACGCCATCCCCGGTCATGGCGACAATCTCCCCTTTCGCCTGCAGGGCTTCAACCAGGCGGAGTTTTTGTTCCGGTTCAACTCTGGCAAACACATTGCTTTGTTCCACGGTGTTTGCCAGTTCTACCTCATCCATAGCTGCCAGTTCGCGGCCAGTGAAGATGGGGGTAGCCGCTGTTTGATTGATGCCCATGCGTTGAGCAATTGCAGCAGCAGTTTTAGCATGATCGCCCGTAATCATCTTCACCTGAATTCCAGCAGATTGGCAGGAGCGAATCGCCTGTACCGCTTCTGGTCGGGGTGGATCAATCATGCCTTGCAGCCCAAGAAAAATCAGGTCTTGCTCAATGTCTGCATGGTCAAGGGAGGAATGGGCGCGGGTAGAAGTTTTTTGGGCTAAAGCTAGCACTCTTAATCCCTGATTGGCCATGCGATCGACCATTTGTTCAATTGCAGTGGCATCAAGGGTGGTGGGCTTTCCCGTCGCATCAATTATCTTGTGACACCGCTTGAGAATTGCCTCAATCGAACCCTTGACGTAAATCAACCGCTCCGAACCGCGATCATGCAAGGTAGCCATGTACTGAAACTGGGATTCAAAGGGCAAGGTAGCCATGCGCGGCAGAGTGTCTGTCAGGGATTCTGGCCCTAGCCCTGCCTTACGAGCCGCCGTTACCAATGCGCCCTCGGTGGGGCTCCCTACCACGACCCAGTTGCCCTCCTGAACCTCAATATGGGAGTCGTTGCATAACAGCCCTGCGTGCAAACATGCCGAGAGGGCAGGCGTTTTTGCTAAAGCAACGGGCTGTCCTGCAAGCGTGATTTCTCCCTCCGGTGCGTAACCGCTGCCACTGACCTGATAAAGTTGGCCTCCGGCATAAACTTCCTGCACCGTCATCTGGTTTTCGGTGAGGGTTCCTGTTTTGTCAGAACAGATGACAGTGGTACTGCCCAGGGTTTCAACGGCGGGCAATTTGCGAATGATGGCATGGTGTTTTGCCATCTGGGAAACCCCGATCGCCAAGGTCACGGTCAAGATGGCGGGTAGTCCTTCGGGAATCGCACTCACGGCAAGCGCTACAGCTGCTTTGAAAATCTCCACCCAGGAGAATCCTTGCGCGACTCCCACCGTAAAGGTCAGTGCTGCCATAGCCAGGACAACATACAGCAGCGTTTTGCTAAAGCGATCGATTTTTCGCGTTAAAGGTGTTTCCAGGCTGTGGCTCTGCTGCATCATTTGGGACAAATGACCGGTTTCAGTCCGCTCCCCCGTGGCAACAACTACTCCCTGTCCCCGCCCAAAGGTGACTAAGCTGCCGGTATAGGCCATGTTTGCCCGTTCTGCCAGAGGCGTGTCTGATGGCAGGGGAGTGAGGTTTTTTTCAACTGGAACAGATTCTCCGGTTAAGCCCGATTCATCAATCTGGAGGTTAAACACTTCCAGCAAACGTAAATCTGCCGGGACTTTATCCCCTGATGACAGCAGCACCACATCTCCCGGCACCAGTTCATTAGACGAAACGATCTGCTTTTGTCCATCCCGCAGGATGGTTGCTTCCGTCGTGACGGATTCGGCAAGAGCGGCGATCGCATTCTCCGCCTTGGATTCCTGGATAAAGCCAATTATGGCGTTGAGGATCGTGACCCCGAAGATTACTCCTGCATCAATCCATTCGTGCAGAAAAGCGGTGACAACGCCTGCTGCCAGGAGAATGTAGAGCAACGGTTGGTTGAATTGCTGGAGAAAACGCACCCAGACACTTTGCCGTTTCTGGGCAATCAGTTCATTAGCACCAAAGTGATCGCGCCGTTCACTGGCTATCCGAGTGGAAAGTCCTGTTTCCGCATCAGTTTCGAGAGCTTGAACAACCGCTTTCACCGACCGATGGTGCCATTGATCCTGTGTTGACTGTTTTGCCAGTGTTTCAACCATTGCTTTTTTCTACGCGAACTCGGTAATTAAACAGCCCCAAGACTGTTTCCCATTACCTCTAGCGTCGATGAGAAAAGTGAACTAAATGTGATCACCTAATTCTCGCAACTCACTTTTTGATCACATTTGTGCTTCATACTTAAGAAGCGAGCCAATTGAAAGTAGTGTATGGACTGGCAAGCAACCTTCCACGGGGGCTATGTCATTGCGATGGTGATTAAGGCACTAAATTATTCAATAATTTCGTAGCGAACTAACTGCCGAATTTCCTGCCGTGATAACTGAAGCTCGTTAGCGATCGCCACTTCAATTTGGTTGGGGTCAGTTGTAGCGATTTCTAATTCTACCCGCTTTAAAATCGATTCGGTGGTTTCGACCTTTACCTGCGTCATCTTTTGGTTCCGGTTAATCACGGCGTTGATCAGCAGGATATTCACAGATACAAGGGCTTTAAGTTGCGTGTCTGCCTGCAACTTCGTTGTAGTTGGCTGCGATCGCTGCAATTCTTGCGCTGTTAAAACGCTGGAGCCAACCCAGAATACCATTGCTACCACTGGAAGCGGCAACCAAAATTCTACACCTGATGCCTGTAACCAGCGTTTGATCACCTGCGATCGCCGTTCCTGCTTCTCATAGCTGTCTCTTCGACTGTAATCCAATCTCTTCCGACTTAAAATCTAGCTTTCAGGAGATGTGTTATCCCATCACAAACCTCAATGCTAGAACTGCATGCCATTGGAAGGGTGAGCGGGAAGATGAAAGTATTACTAGTCGAAGACGATCCGAAACAACTGCTTCCACTCCAGATTGCTCTGTCTCAAGCAGGGCATAGTGTGGATGGTGTCAAAGACGGGAAAACGGCTCAGTGGCTTTTATCGGAAAAGGACTATGATCTCTTGGTTCTGGACTGGATGCTGCCCTATGTTAGTGGGGTGAATCTTTGTCAGCAGTATCGCGCCCTCGGAAAAACGGCTCCCGTTTTAATGATTACGGCGAGAGATACAACACCTGAAAAAGTGACGGGGTTAGATGCGGGAGCCGATGACTACTTAGTGAAACCGCTTGATTTAGTCGAGTTTATGGCACGGGTGCGGGCGTTGAGACGGCGATCGCCTCTGTGGGTCGGAGATACATTGAATGTGGCGGATCTGTCCCTTCACCTTGACTCGCTGACCGTCGAAAGACAAGGTAAAGCTGTTACCCTTTCCAGTCGAGAGTTCCAGTTACTCGAACACTTTATGCGCCATCCGCGCCAGATCTTGACCCGAAGTCAGATTGAACAAGCTGTATGGGAATGGGGAACAGAGCCAGACAGCAATGCCATGACCGTTTTAGTGCGTAAACTTCGGCAACGGTTACAAGCTGTAGAAGCCAGCGATTGGGTAGAGAGTATTTATGGTATGGGGTATCGACTGTCTCCACCTGAGCATTAATCCTTATCGGAGTCACAAGCTATCTGGGGGGTTGTTGAGCTTCTTTGATTCTTTGACAGAGGTTATCGGCTAAACCCGCCCTGACGATCACACTATTGCCAGCAGAATGTGTTTAATCAAAGTCGCCGCAATCTAGCCCGCTGGTTTACCCTCTCAATGGGTAGCATTCTCGTTCTGTTTGCCGGAGTCATCTACCAGATTGAGGTAAAAGACAAACGAGAGGCCCTCGATCGCTTGCTGCTCGACAAAACCCGGCTTATGGCGGCAAGTGTTCATTATGATGTGCGGCAGCATCAAACTGCGGTGAATCTCACGCATGTGCCCTTGTTGGGAAGTGGTTCTCACCCACTGACTGAAGATTTGATCTATGTGCGCTGGTACAACGCCCAGGGCCGCCTGGTGCGGTTTTTTGGAGTTGCGCCTGCCAATCAACTCCAGACACCTCCCGGTTATCAAACAATTCAACCAACGGATCCCTTGTTGCAGCATCATCGCTGGTTACGCCAGATTACCCTACCCGTTGAAGGTCGCACGGGAACGCTGGGCTATCTCCAGGTTGCCACACCCCTGACAGAAACCCACAATCAGTTGCAAGAGCTTCAAATGGCATTAACCCTGGCAGTGCCGATCGCCCTGGGGTTAATTGGTCTAACGGGTTGGCTACTCAGTGGCATTGCCATGCAACCGATTCGGCGGTCGTATCAACAACTGCAACGCTTTACTGCTGATGCCTCCCACGAGTTGCGATCGCCCCTCTCTGCCATCCTGACCAATGCTCAGGTGGGGTTGATGCTGGCAGCGGACGATGCTCGGTTTCACCCCCCCCTCGAAAACATCGTCGATAGTGCTAGATCAATGGGGACTCTGGTGAACAATTTGTTGCTCCTGGCGCGACATCAGGGAAAGTTGGCTTCTGAGTCCCTCAAATTGCTCACCCTCAATTCATTTCTTGCGGAAATCGTGCCCCAATTTGAGGGACTGGCAGCGGCCCAGAGCATTCAACTCAACTATGAGCAGCCAGAACTGGCGATTCAGGTTTGGGCCGATTCCGATCTGCTAAGACAGGTAATGGAAAATTTACTCAGTAATGCGTGTAAATACACCGCGAAGGGGGGATCGGTGCAGTTGCGCCTCGGATCCCATTCGGGTTGGGCCGTGATTCAGGTCATCGATACTGGCATGGGCATTTCAGAAGCGGATTTACCCTATATTTTCGATCGCTTTTACCGAGTCGATACGGTGAGATCGTTGGGTAGTGGTGGTTTTGGCCTGGGGTTGGCGATCGCGCAGCAAATTGTCCAGGCGCATCGTGGGCATCTTCATGTAACAAGCATCGTTGATCAGGGTTCAACCTTTCAAGTCGAACTGCCCCTCAAACCTTACCCATAAGCAATTTTGGGCCTATGGATCGTGTTAAATCGAAATACTTGCACCGTTATGTGTTTCCGGTTTCTCAGTTCTGAGCTTGGGAAACAGAGGATGTTCGCGCTATAGTAGCAACCTTCGTCTGATTAAGCGACCTATGCGTGGACTATTATTTCATCGCCTGATTCAAACTATTATTCGCTTTGCTGTTATCAGCCTACTCAGTTTTACCCTGGTTGTGAATGTCCCTCTTTTTGGGGGGGCTCCACCTGCATTGAGCCAACTACCGTCTTTGCCAGTCGATGCCTCTCGGAATGCCATCAATCCACCAGATGGAGTGATGCGGGCGGGGGAGTACGAAACTGCCTGGATTCGATCCCCACTGGATAACAAGATGTTGTTTGAAGTGACCTCTCCCACAATTTTCAATCGAGAAGAGGTGCCGGAAGGGAAGATTCCGGTTGAGATCCGCGCCCAGGAGGTAAGTGAGCGGTTGTGGCGGGTATTTTATCGCACGCTCAAAGCTACACAGGCTCCAAGCGTAACGATCGCAACCCTCAACAACCGTCCGATTATTCAAATTAGCGATGATCAATCCAGTCGTCCAATTCGATTAGTGACTGTAACTGAACCAGATGCAGATTGGAATGGCAAAACCCTGGATGAATTAGCCCAGGAATGGCAAGCCATTTTACAAGCTGAAACCAGTCGGTTTAAACAGTTGATGGCAAGGGACGTGATTCTACAACGAGTTGGGCAAGCCTTACAAATTTTGCTGGGTTTGTTGATTGTTAGTGTGGTGATCTATTGGCTCAGACGGCATTTGAACCGCCATCAACAGACGCTAGAAACTCGTTATCAAGAGCAATTAGCAGCATTAGCAACATCAGAGCCAGTAACATCAGACGCGATCACACTATCAGACGTTCCTACAACCGCAGAAACCGAGATGCGAGAGATGGCTGATCTGCGATCGCGTTTTTTGGCAACTGTACAACATCAACTAACCCTAAAGCGCCAATTAGGCATCAATAAATTTCTCAAGTGGTTACTATTCTGGCTTTTTATTGTGGTGTGGTATCTCGGTACTGCGCACATTATGTCTACGGTTCCCATTTTGATGCGATGGAGCGTTTACGTTTGGGCAACACCATTGGCGTTGCTTGTGATCTGGTTTGGGATTAGTTTGGCAATCCGCGTTAGCTGCAGTTTGATCGATCGTGTGATGCATTCGTGGAAGGTCAATCCCCTGCTGCCTTTTGGGGAAACGCAGCGGATTACGTTGAGAAGTTCAACGATTGCCACTGCCCTAAAAGGATTCATCACGTTTGTGTTAATCATTGTTGGTTTGATTTGGACTCTGAGTTTATTTAATGTGCCAACCGGTTCAATTCTGGCGGGAGGCGTAGTCATTGGCTTAGCAATTTCGTTTGGAACTCAAAGCCTAATCAAGGATTTGGTCAATGGTTGCCTGATTTTAATTGAAGATCAGTTTGCTGCTGGAGATGTAATTGAAATTGATCAAAAGAGTGGATTAGTCGAAAACCTCAATTTGCGAGTGACTCAAATTCGCAATGGTGAAGGCCAATTGATTACTATTCCCAACAGTGCTATCACCAGTGTTTGCAACCTGACTCGGCTCTGGTCAAGAGTTGATTTTTCGATTGTGGTTGCCTATGACAATGATCCGAAGCTAGTGCTGGATATACTGCAACAAGTCTCCCAGCAGCTATACGCTGAACCTGAATGGCGCGATCGCCTACCCGAACTACCTGAGGTGTTAGGAATTGATGATTTATCACACACGGGAATGTTAGTCCGAGTCTGGATTAAAACTGCGCCAATGGAGCAATGGCGCGTCGGGCGTGAGTTTAGATTACGGGTGCGACAGGCTTTTGCCGCAAATAATATCCAAATTGGTAGACCCCAATGGATCGTTGTGAACACCGAAGGTAGTGTTCTCGATATGGAGATTGAGGAGGTCAAACGAACCTCCTAAACTCGCAGTGATTGATGGCCAAAACCGCTTTAAGGCTGGGGCGGCAACACAAACTGCGGCTTCAGACTGGCGCAGCATCCGGCATTGGGGGCCAGTTTTGACAGGCTGAATAGGCTTCTTTCCCGGCTAAGAGGGCATATCGTCCCAATTCTGGCAGTGTCATTTGCGCAAAGAGTGATTGAAGGTGGGCCGGATTACTTCCGGTCACCAGATCCTGGCAGTCGATGCGGCGAAACGCTGCCTGACTGATACTCTGCTCCCCAGGAGAGGCTTTATCCAGAATACTGAGAATCACCTCATTGGCTGGAAGAATCTCGTTGATGATGGTGGCTAAGGTATTGCGATCGCGATCGTGGTTGCTACCAGTCCCAATTGATCAAGTCGTTTGATCATGAGATTCCTTCGCTGCATCAAGTGCTAGATGATGTTTTGAGCTTGAAGTTTGAAATGCCCCAACCCTTAATGGAATCGGGTTTCGGTTTCCTGGGCAATCGCGGTACGGTACGTTTCAACTACATGATTAGGCATAATGTCGCCTTGATACGACAAAAAAGACCATTGCTCCCCCCCATGCACAAATTCGGCGTTGAGTTGTCTGCTCATCGGCAACAAGGGAATGGTATCGGCCAGATTGACAATGCGATAGTGATTGGGAATGAGGTTGCTGTGGGCTTCAATGAACGTGCGATCGCCCACCCGTGGCCCGGCATAAGCATAGAGCTGGAGATTGGGTTGAAGTTTGGGATAAAGCAACGCCACATCCATCGCCGCCAGGGTCGCCAAACCCGATCCCAGGCTATGTCCAGCGATCAGCAAGGGAATCTTGGGATCGATAGATTTGATCGCTTCCATCACCGACTTAGCCAGAGAAGATTGGTAAAAATCATAAATGCCTAAATGGACTTTCCCCAGGGGTTGATCCGTTACTGGATTGTGGTAGGGAGTTTGCAATGCCAGCACATCTTCGATCCATTCTGCTGGACGCTGAGTCCCCCGAAACATCAAGATATTAACTGTTGGTGAAGAAAGGAGAAACCCATAGAATACCGAGACTTGCTGTTTCAGTCGAACTACTTGTTTCACCTGGTTTGAAACCGCAGTTTTAACGCGATCGACATGGTCAGAGATATCATTTAGATGATTGGGAATAGTCGTTAGATCATTCGTTGCAACCTCAAATGAAATCGCTTCTTCTGCCCGTTCAGCAGCTTTAAAGGAGGTCACTTGTTGAAAAGGTTGAAACCCCTGAGCATACAACGGCAACACCGAAATGCTGCCATCATAATTGGGATCAAATTTTCCCCGCAGATATTGATGAGTAGAGAGTTTACTGCCGGTAATCAACAGTTTTGTCCACTGGCGGTTGTAGGGTAAGGTGGGCGATCGCAATTTGGCACTTTTTTGCACCGCCCGCGCATCTTTCAGTGCCACAATATCCGAGTCAAACGCCTCTTGAATCAGCGTTTGCGGATTGTATAGTTGCCGGAGTTTTGCCTGCTCCGCTTCAGCCGCGTTTCGTTGCCACTGATCTCGTCCCAACACCGCCGCAATGGTTGCGCCCAGTCCAGACAACAGCAAAAACCGTCGGTTAACCCTCATCGTTTTGCCCCTCGCATAAATTCGCCTGCACTCTGGGTGTTTTACTGATGTAGAAATGATGCACCGTTTGTCCAAATCCCCAAAAGTAACAGAATGCCGCCATGCCAGGCGCTAAAGACCCCAGCATAGGCACCATCACACCCCCGATCACCAGTAACAACCAGCCCAACAGTCCCACCCCGATCGCCCCCGCAATGCCAAACAGAATGCCGATGCGGGCGAGTAAATCACCGCCCTTTTGGAAGCGCCAGAGCCGCGCAATCCCAATCACCAAAAACAGGTTGAGTCCAAGCAGGGCGATCGCTTTCAGCCACTCAATCCCCGGAATCGGCAGAAGGGCGACGATCGCTGCCCCCAAGGCGTAATCGAGGATCAGATTGCGAGCTTTGAAGTTGACTTGAGTGGGGTGTTCCATGACGATCAGGTGAACGAGATCGGGGAAATCATCGTGCGCAGACCTACCGGGATAAGGCGGATGGCAGCACGAACTTCGGTTTCAGCGTAGCGGTACAGTTTGGATTGGGAGCAATTTCAGGACGGTTAATAAACGCGATGCCAATATCTTTGCCACAGGGATTTAACGTCACCCCATGCCCCAGGCTGGGAAATTCGATATAGGTGCCGTTGCTTAACCATTCCAGGGCACGTTTCCCGCGATCGGTGGTGGTTTGGGCATCGTAGCGCCCCTGCATAACCAGGGTGGGAACATTAATTTTCACGACTTGCCGTTCCCTGGGGTCTGCGGGTTTAACCGGCCAGTGTTGACAGATGGCTAATTGCTCCAGCATCTCCCCATAGCTTGCTTGGGCTAACAGGGGCAGCGACAAACTGCGATTCACGGCTTCGGTTTCCGCCTGGGAACTCCAGGACACATGCTCGCGACAGTCGAAGCTCATATGCATTCCTGTCGTACCCCCTTGATCGACAGGACTGACCTGATTGATGTTGTCTGTCAGCAGTTCATAAATGTGCCGAATCTCGGCCTCGGCCATTGCCTGCAATTCTGCCCGGAGGGGCTGTGCGGTTTGAGTTGGAAATATTTCCGTGATCAAATCCAGCAAGGTCTGGCGATCGCGCGCCCGGTTGGCATCGTAGCCTGCACCATAGAAGTTGGCGATCGCGAGGTTTTGCTGAGGTTCTGGTAACGTCTTCAGCAGGGTATTTACCTGGTTCACCCATTGAGTTGAAGGCCGGTTTGCCTGGGCAATGGTCGCCCTTTCCTTGAGCAGTTCCTGGGCTTTAATTTCAAAATTAGTTGCCAGCTTCCGATACTGCGCGATCACGAGCAACCCCTCCGGTTTGGGGTCTGACTGGAAGAGTTTACCAGAGAGGGCTTGCGCATAGGTCGTTGTGTTGCCGCGTTCCAGTTCAGCAATCATCAACGGCAAATAGCCCGCAAAGGTGGGTCTGGTGTTTAGCCAGTTCGGTACGTTTTCAGCAAAGCTCTTAAGCGTAATGCTGGTTTCGGTTGGGGTTGCTGCTGCTGCTGAGGTTGCCGCTGCCGCTGAGGTTGCCGCAGACTCCACTTTGGGCAAGGGAATCGGCTGTTTAGCCAGTTTTTCCAGCAAGGCATTGAGACGGGCTAGCAGATTGGGGTATGCCCGGTTACAGGCGGGGTCGGCGGCACAATCCTGCAACAGGTTAACCACGGGCGTCACGTTCCGTTTTCCGGCTTCGGTGTATTTGTTGATATGGGGGGTGGCGGTGGAATCGAGGACAACGCTCCGGACTACGGTGGGGTAGTTGCGAGCGATCGCCATTGCCAGATAGGTGCCGTAGGAAATGCCATACAAGTTGACCTGTTTATACCCCAAAGCGGCAGCTAAATTCACCGTATCGCGGGCATTGTTGGGAGTATTGAACTGACTCAGATCAAAACCATTTTTTTGTAGCACCTGGGCGCAGATGGCATGCTGGGCGATCGTGCGATCGTCCGTCAACGGATTATTATCGGCAATCTTTTTCACATACGGGTCAAACTGATTCCCCAACTTGTCCAGGGCAAAGGCCGTAGCAGCACAGCCTAAGGAACTGGAAAACTGAGTTCCCCGCTGATCAAATATCACCACGTCACGGGTTTGACGGTGAGGGGCAAAAATCACCCGACTGTAAGCATCTAGACGACTCACAGCACTGCCGCCTGGCCCCCCCTCCAAGTAAAAGATCGGATCGGGCAAGGGGGACAGGCTAGTGCTATGAAAGCGGGCATAGGTGATTTCGATTTGACGACCCTTGGGCTGCTCATAGTTTTCGGGGACGGTGAGCACGCCACAGGTCACGGTCTTCCCCTCCGTTTCCAGGGGCAGTACAACGGGGCAGGGAATGGTTTGGGTGCGGTAAAGCGGGGGAGCCGGAGTAGTTTGGGCGATCGCAGTTTCCGGTTTGCCCCCAGCCTGGTTCATTCCAACCCAAGCGAAGGGTGCAGCCATCACCGCCAGTCCCAACGATCGGTAGAGTTGTTTCATGTTCACCATTCCTGATTGTGGATTCCTGCGATCGCTCAACGTCATGCCAAACAGCAGAGTTACTCCACCACAAAGACCGGCTTAATCTGGGTGAGACAACTGCTGTCAGGCGCTTGCTTGGGGTTAGCCAGAAAGTCGGCGGCAATTTGAGCCGAACAGGCAGCGGCAGGTACATTGGGCTTCAAAATTAACGAAATGTGTCCCACACCTGGAAAGGTGTAAACATAGGCGGTTTTGAGGTTCTTAGCCACGGCTTCCCCATAGGGTTGGGGCGTTGCCGGATCGTAAGCGCCATTCAAGATCAGGGTAGGGATCTGAGGATTTTCGTAGACAAAGGGCGGTTTCAGCTCAATCTGGAGAAGGTCACAGGCTTTCGTCACGCTCGCGCTTTCGCGGATGCCAATTGGGAGCAGTTGCGGATAGGGAGGCGGCAGCACTTGGGCTGGAGTGACTTGAATCGATTTCGTCCGAGCGCAGAGGACGGTATGATACATCTCTTTGGCACTGTCAGATTCCAGCCCGTTTGAGAGTTGTTCTGTGATCCAAGCAAAGTTACCCTGGCTCGCGGCCTGGATTTGCTTGGGTAAATCATCCACATCGGATGTCCTGTATAGAGATGGCGTGATGCCATCGATGAAGCCATTACCATCAAGTTTGGCGGCAATCGTTTTCTTGCTGGAGGGGATGGTCAGGGTAATGGGAAGGGGTTTCTGGTTGAGTTGATCGACGATCGCCAGAAATTTCTGCTCCAGATTCGGATAGGCTTGGCTGCATTGTTGATCTTGAGCACAGTCGCGAAACAGATTCCGCAGGGCATAGCTGATCGTGTGACTAAACGCCAGATTAAAATCAATATCCGGTCTGACCACGCCATCCAGGATCGCGCTCCGCAGCTTCGTCTTATGCTTATCTGCCTGAGCGATGACGTATTGCCCCAACAATGTGCCATAGGAACCACCATAGAAGTTGAATTGTCGGTAGCCTAAGGTTTCTGCCACAAAGTAAACATCAGCGGCATTTTCGCGGGTATTGAAGGCGTTGGGGTTTACCCCTTGAGTCTTGAAGCGATCGTGACACGCCTTGACCCAGCCTGGATCGGTGTAATTTCGCTCCCCTTTGGCCACAGCAATATTGTGAGCGTTGACCTCAGGACAGGACAGGAAGGG